>JAPKXU010000064.1 GCA_026394655.1 Methanoregula sp.
CCGCTCGGCAAAACTTTTCGCTTCCGCGATCGCTGCGACCGGTTTTTTACCGCGGGTCATAGTATTTTTCCCGCATTCAGGTGAATCCCTGAATCTTGAATCTCTTCTGGTCGCGTTCGGGAATTTTTCCGGTTAAAAAAATCTGGAAAATTATTTTAAAATTTTTGTTCCGGTGGAATTCCAGGAATTGCGATTGGCAGCCAAAATTTTTTTTATAGAATCTGCTCAAGCGTTAAGAAAATAAATCCCGCACACACGAAAACCAAAACCGTCAGCACCAGATAATCTGACCGGAGAAATCGTCTCTCGCGGACATGGGTCCGTTTACCGGTACGGTACCCCCGCATATCGATCGTCAGCCCGAGCACGTTGGAGCGGAGGAGCGCGTTCGAAACAAGCGGGATCACGATCGGCGCAACGCTCCGGATCTTTCCAAGAAAACCGGTGCCGGGATTATAGCCCCGTGCCAGCTGAGCTTCGTGGATCCGTTTCCCCTCAATCTGGAGCGTTGGGATGAACCGGAGTGCGATGATGAACATAAGGATGTAATCGATCGGCATCCTGCACTTCTCCAGCGTATGCACAAGATCCCGGGGCTGGGTGGAGATCAAAAACAACTGGAACGCAAAGATCAGCACCATGAACCGCAGCGTGAGGATCAACCCGATCTCGATCGCTCCCTGAGTGATGGGAATGAACCCCCCGACAAATGGCACCGCTGCGGGGATCACGTGCCCGATGATGGCACCGTTCGGCATCGTGATTATGGTGATGACGATAAAGACAACACTCATCATGATGACCAGTTTCAGCTGCTGGATTACCTCTTTGTACAGGTTGCTCGCGTATGCTATGACCAGAAGAGCGACAACAAGGACCGCGAGGAACGGGATACTCGTTGATATGATGCACATCAGGCTGATGACAAGGATGAACGCGATCTTCGTGAACGGGTTGATCCGGTGGAAAAACCCGTCCTTGTGAACATATTGGAGAATCTCTGCCATCGTGCTCACCTCACCGGGGAATCCGAGACGATCAGTCCCTGTTCCATTGTGATCAACCGGTCAGCACAGTTCGTCGCAATCTCCCTGTTGTGGGTGATGACAATGATCGTATGCCCTTTTCGCTGGAGCTCTTGTAAGATCTCCATGACAAGACATGCCTCATCCCCATCGAGCCCCGTTGTCGGTTCGTCAAGCACGATGATCGATGGCTGCATTGCAAAGACGCAGGCGATAGCAAGTCGCTGCCGTTCCCCGCGTGAGAGCCAGCGGGGGTACAGATCTTTTGTGTGCAGGAGCCGCACTTCGCCAAGCGCTGCATCAATGATCCCGGCACCGTCCTTGATCCCGAGGTTTGTGAGCCCGAACTCCACCTCCTCCTTCACGGTGTCGGCAAAGAACATGTGGTCCGGGTTCTGGAAGACGAGCCCCACATCGCGTGCCAGTTCCGCGATGGAACATGTACGGGTATTCTTCCCCTGGATGAATACGTCGCCCCGCGTTGGCGAGAGAAGTCCGTTGAAATGTTTGACAAGCGTTGTCTTTCCTGAACCATTCTCCCCGACAATTGCCACAAATTCCCCTGCGTGGATATCGAGATTGACATCCTTCAGGGCGGGGACGTCATCATACGAATAGGACAGGTGCTGAACCGAGATAACCGGTGCAGTGGCGTTGCCAGCCGGTGCGGCACGGTCGCCTGCGCCCTCTTTTATTTTTGAAAAGTCCGGGATCACGATCCTACGCAGGCGCTCATCGGTCAGAATCTCACGAGGCGCTCCGATTGCCCGGATAGCACCGTTCTCCATGACAACAAGCGTGTCGATGATATCCCGGAAATGGATATACTTGTGCTCGACAAGCAGGATTGTCTTACCCTGTTCTTTTAAGTTTTTTAAGATCTCGACGATCCTGTGTGTCGCGTGCTCATCGAGCTCTGATGTTGGCTCGTCGAGGATCAACACATCATTGCCCAGTGCCAGCGTCGCTGCCAGTGCCACGCGCTGCTTCTGACCCCCGGAGAGGTTGTGCGGGGAACGGTTCCGGAGCTCGACGAGGTAGCAGGTCTCCATGATCGAGGCGAGGCGCGCTTCGATCTCACTCGCCGAAAGTCCCCGGTATTCGAGTGCAGAGAGGATCTCTTCTTCAACGGTTGTGAAGATCATCTGGGCTTCAGGATCATCAAAGACAATCCCGATGTTCTGTGCAATCTCGGAGAGGCTGCGGTACCCGGTGACATCCCTGCCGTCCAGTGTCACCTGCCCCTCCTTTTTGCCGCCATACTCATGGTGAAGGATGCCACACGCCGCAAGGCAGAGCGTGGTCTTACCAGCCCCCGACGGACCGGTAACCATGATGCACTGTCCCTTCGGTAAGGAGAGGGAGAGATGGTTCAGTGCTGCCTGAATTGTGTGGGGGTAGGTATAACTGACGTTTACGAGCTTGATCATTCCTCTCCTCTTACCAGTACCCGGCTTGAGGGAAGGTAGAGGATCTGGACAATGACCGCATTGAACACCGCTGTCACGACAACGATCGGTACAAAGACAATCACGAAGTTGAAGAGATTCCCATTATACTTGGTCAGGATGGTTGCCCCGACACAGATGATCGCAATTGCCGCAAACGAAAAACCGCTGGCAAGTGTCGCCAAAAACGTGGTGATCGTTGGCGCAAGTTTTGTCCTGTTCTTCAGGACGGCATACAGTCCGAAGCAGACGAGCGCCCCGATCGGCTCACTGATCAGGTTTGCCGGTGGGAACATGGAACTGGATATCAGCATCGATAGCAACCCGGCGACGATACCAATGCCAAGCGCTTCATAGACCTTTGGCTGGATGAGGATGATCGCGAGACAGTAGAACGCGATGATCATGTTCGGCGTGAGCGGTGTGTGGAGCATCGCGAGGAAATACCGCAGGATCGCTCCGATAGCGAGGAGAATTCCGACAATTGCAATATCTTTTGACTTCATGGTGTATCACATCATCTTTTGGTGCAGGTATCCGGGCTCGTCAGGGTACCGAAATTCGTACACCCTTTGGTGCAGCCGAACCCATACTTTAATGTATAATTTTGTGCATGTATGTATTAAAAAGTAACTTGGGAAGGGGGAGAATTTTGCCGTGCCAGCGGGAACTTCCTGTTGTGCCGCGCAGTCCTGTTCACTTTCACCCCCCGCCCGCCACAGGGTTATACCCTGCATGTTCCCACCCTTAAAGGTGCTATGGAGTTTGACCTGTGTTCCGGCATCCTGCTCAGATCAGGCACGTTCAACGCTCTTGTCGCACCCGAAGAACTCGCCACCCGCGTAATTGCGGGGCGGGAGGAATTCGAACGCTTTGGTTTCCTCTACGTGGGGGGACCCTCTGCCCGGCTCCACCCGAAAACTCCTGCCGGGTTTTTGCAGTTTGATGTACGGACTGCACGTACCGCTGACGAATTGAAAAGCATCCTTGAGAGCGCCTGCCACACGATCATCTTTGTCGAGCATGACCCGGCATGGTATGACCCGGATGAACAGGCGTTTTCTGCAATAACCCATGAACTCACCGCACGGGCAAAGAACGCACTTGTGATCCTCTACACCCACGAACCGGACCGGACTTTTGAGATCCTGTGCCGGAAGGCAGACCGGGTATTCTTCTTTAATGCCCTACCGGTCCCTGCATGCCATGGTGCCCGGAGGCAGCACCGGGTGCCGGGTAACGGGCGGGCATCTGCCGGAACACCCATTCAACGGATGCTGGAGGAGTGCTGATGGGGCGGAGTTTTGCCAGCGTCCGACAAGGGGTGAAGGAGATCACCGATCGCTGGGAACGTGTATCGCACGGATTGCGCGAAGAGGACCGGGCAGCTGCTGCACTGGTAGTGGCGATGGCAAAGAAGCACGCAAGCGAGGAGTTTTATCTCTTCGATGACCCGCTTGAGGCAGCAGTATTCTCAGCACTAATCGAGCTGCTCGCACAAAACGAGGAGGAGTAACGCTCATGTGGATCATCGACTCCTGCGCCCGAAGCGGTATCGAACTCTGGGATCGTGACGGTGGGACGCACTGCGAGCACATCACGGCGCAACCTCAGTTTTACCTGCACGTCCCCGATCCGCATACCCACCGGGAGATGCTGGAGGCACTCGAAGGCAGTTACCCGGTGGAGGAGTGCGTGATAAAGACCGTGTTCGGGGAACTCCCCGGCTACCGGGTTACCGCAGGCAGGGACGTGGCGGAAGCGATCGAACGCCAGAGCCGTCATACCGCCCAACTCTACAATGTCGATATCCGGCTCGACCAGCAGTTCATGGCGGAGCACCAGCTCTTTCCCTGCGGGCATCCGCACGAATCCCGGTTCTCCCCCGATATAGTGCATGACCTCCGGCAGATGCGGGTGAGTATCCCGGGCACGCCCGGCACTGCAACACGCATCACGGAGCTGGATGTAACTGTCGGACACAAAGAACAGCTGACGGGTACCGAGCAGGAGGTTATTGCCGGGCTCATTGACTGCATACGAACCACGGATCCTGATGTGGTGCTCTTCCCCCACGCCGATACGTGGATCTCGCAGCTTGTACAAAAAGCCCAGCACTATGGTCTTCCTGCACCCTTCACCCGGAGCGGAAAGTTCCGGAGACTCGACTCGTGCTCATACTGGAGTTACGGCAGGGTGGAGCACCGCGAAGGGGCGCTCATCCCGGACGGGAGGCTTCTTGTCGACACGGAGCAGAGTTTTGTCTTCCGTGAGGGGGGACTGGATGCCGTGCTCCTCACCGCCCGTCTCACCGGGCTCTCCCCCAATCTCACGTCACGGTTCACGCCCGGCACCCTTGTCTCCAGCTATGAAGTCTACGGGGCGCTCATGCAGGGGATCGCCATCCCGTTCAGGAAGGATGAACCGGAATGCGTGCGGAGCATTGCATCGCTCAAAGTTGCAGATCGTGGCGGTATGATGTTCCAGCCGGTTGCCGGGCTCTATGAAGAGGTCAGCCAGATCGATTTCACGTCACTGTACCCGTCGATCATCGTCCAGTCAAACCTTTCCCCGGAAACGATCGGGCACCCGGAACGAACAGGATTTTTACCGGGGGTGCTAAAACCCCTCCTTGATCTGCGTATCCGGACAAAAAGGGAGAGAAAACAAAACGCCCGGTACGAAGGTCTTGACGCTGTACTCAAATGGATGCTTGTCACCTGCTTTGGGTATACCGGTTACAAGAACGCAAAGTTCGGGCGCATCGAAGTGCATGAAGCGATCACGGCACGCTCCCGCGAAATTCTGCTCCAGACCAAACACCTTGCTGAAGACTCAGGATTCTCCGTGATCCACGGGATCGTGGACTGCCTCTAGGTGAAAGGCAGCGATCCGGAAGCCCTCAAGGTACTGGTGGAGAGAGAGATGCACCTCTTCACCGAACTCGAACGGTACTCGTGGCTCGTCTTTTTGCCGCTCGCGGATGGTTCCGGCGCGTACACCCGGTATTTTGGCAGGCTTGCTGACGGGAGTATCAAAGTCCGGGGGCTTGCCGCGCGAAGGCACGATACCCCGGAATACATCCGCCGTATGCAGCAGGAGATGCTGACGGTGATGGCTGGTGCTGTCGATCTTCCGGCACTTGCCGGCACAGAAGATCCGGTTTGTGCCATCCATCATGCGTATGTACAGGGACTTACCACCGCACCGGTAACCGATCTGGTGATCAGAAAAAGGATCAGCCGGCTCACTTACGCGCACCGCTGCCTTGAAGGTGCAGCGGTACTGGCATACCGGGAGGGGGAGAGGGAGATCGCGCCGGGCACAAAGATTGGGTATGTCGTGCGGGATGCCCAAAATTACGGCGTCGATTTAGAATGGGCTGCGACTACGGTTGATGGAGCGTATTACCGGGCATTGCTCGAAAAGGCATGGAGCAAGATCACATTTGTCTTCGGGCAGCTCCACGATAAAAACCGGAAGTCCATTCAAACATCAACAGATGCACCGGATGGCTCAGTGCCTGCATAAGATTCATTGCCTATCCCCGCGCTCTTCTCGTACAGGAGAGTACCCTGAATGCTGTTTTCACCGGGAAGCGATGAAATCTACAAGGAATCGCTTGCACTGCACGCAAAGCATCACGGAAAACTGGAGATCCGTTCAAAGGTCCCGCTGAAGACCCAATATGATCTCTCCCGTGCGTATACCCCCGGTGTAGCCGAAGTCTGCCGCCAGATCATGAAGGACCGGAACCTCGCCTACAAGTATACCTTAAAAGCAAACACGATCGCGATCGTCACTGACGGCTCTGCGGTGCTGGGACTGGGCAACATCGGCGGCACTGCAGGGATCCCGGTGATGGAAGGAAAGGCGATTCTCTTTAAGAAGTTTGCCGGCATTGATGCATTCCCGATCTGCTTTGAAAGTTACGAGACCGATTTTGTCGACCAGGTGCGAAACATCGCGCCCGTCTTCGGGGGGATCAATCTTGAGGATATCGCTGCGCCAAAATGCTTTGAGGTGGAGGATGCCTTACAGGACATCGGAATTCCGGTGATGCACGATGACCAGCACGGGACTGCTGTCGTTGTGCTTGCCGCACTGCTCAATGCGTGTAAGGTGACAGGCAGGAAATTTGAAGACGTAAACATTGTCATCTCCGGGGCAGGAGCAGCCGGCTTCTCCATTGCACGGATCTTAAAGTGCATCGGATACGATCCGAATGTGTGCACGATGGTAAATGATATTGTCGTGTGCGACAAAAAAGGGATTATCCACCGGAGCCGCGAGGGGCTTTACAGCAACAAGTACAAGTTTATCCTTGGCGAAGAGACGAACCGTAATAATAAATCCGGGTCGCTTGCCGATGCGATGGTAGGTGCGGATGTCTTGATCGGGGTGTCAGCACCGAACATCGTCACCGAGGATATGATCCGCTCCATGAGTCGTGATCCGATCGTCTTTGCGATGGCTAACCCGGTGGCAGAGATCCTGCCTGATGCGGCAAAACATGCGGGTGCGGCGGTTGTCGGGACGGGAAGAAGCGATTTCCCCAACCAGATCAACAACGTGCTCGCCTTCCCCGGCATCTTCCGGGGGGCACTGGATGCCTGTGCCACGAAGATCTCTGACGAGATGAAGATCGCTGCAGCGCATGCGATCGCCGATTATATACCAAAACCGCACCGGGAAAAAATTCTCCCCAGCATCCTTGACAAGGGAGTCACCCGGGCAGTGGCACGGGCGGTGGCGGCAGCGGCAGAGCAGTGCGGGTGCATGAGAAAGATCACCTGACGGTGACGTAAAACACGCTGCGATCAATGCGACTCGTGCTCGTAGCGCTGGGCAGATTCTCCACCCATCTGGCAGAATGTGTGATATCTCAACCCGAGTTCTGTGACAAGAGAGCATGCCGTGCAGGAACAACCCCGGTCTTCCGTAATGCAGAGATGGCTCTTTCCGGTGATGCAGTACACTAACTCGCCCGTCTCCTCTGCACACCGGTTATAGGCGGGACATCGTGGACAGGTACAGACAACCCGTTTGTTGCTCGTCAGTATCCCGCGCTGTTTGACACTCGCCTCCCAGAATGCGGTCATCCATTGTTCAAACGCATCCATAGGTCGGCATTCCCGTGATCTCAAACAGTAGTTCATCCATAACCGGTGATCTCGTAATCGATGGTCGTTGAGTTTTTGGCACACTCTTTTCCATGGAGTAGCACTTCGTCGATCATCTTTTTTAGGATGGCAGGGTAGATGGCTCCAACCAGTTCCTGCACAGGTTTGCCCTCACAGAAGAACTTGAATGTGGGGGTACTCCTGACCCCGTAGCGCTCCGCAGTCCACTGGCTGGATGTGATGTTGAGCAGGGCAAAGACGCATCTGCTCTTGAACTCCTCTGCATAACTCCGGAAGTACGGCTCCATCTGGTGGCAGAACGCACAGGCAGGAGAGAAAAACATCACCGCGACTGGCATTGCCCCGTGCTCCACCAGTTGCTCCCAGTTGCGATCGTTTACCTCAACAAGATTTATTGTGGTCTTCTCTTTCGCCGGTTCCATGCTTCACCCCATTGAGCATTGATTAGGAGATACGGCTATTATAGTTTGTTGTGAAAAAAAGCCCCACGTTGACCTGCCAAAAAGAGCATACGACTGTAACCGTTGAGCCCGGATATGCCAGTTCGGGCTCAGGGCAAATCCACGAACTCGTGCGATCGGCGCGATTGTTCCGGGCAATAGTGCGGTGATCCGCATGCCGCCTTCCATGCCGTGCATGCATCATAAAAGCATATTGCTATAGAGAACGCAAAATAAAACAACGAAGGTGGTAAGATGAGCAACCCGTACCTGAACAGCGATGAGACAATTCTCCTTGCAACACACAATGTTATTTCCCGTTCCGTCCGGTCTGATGTGATACTCACCAACCAGCGTCTCATCCTCTCGGTCAGCAGTCATACCCAGTTCAGACCAAAAACGATCCCGCTTGCTGTTATCCAGACGGTCACCAAAACCGAGACAGCCAACGGTGACCCGATCATCACGCTCTCGATTGCCACGGCAGAAGGCGCCACGCAACCGATGGATCTCGAATTCTCCCAGAAACCCCGTGAGCAGCGAAAGCAGGAGTGCGATGAGTGGATAAAAAAACTGGGAGAGCAAACGGCATTGGCACGTGAAGAAGCCACAGAAAAGGGTATATCGATCACGGAGCTCGTTGCAGAAATCACGGTTGATGAAACACCGGTTGCTGCTCCGCAGGATGGCACGCCCGGTACGCAACCAGCAGCAAAATACCCGAAAAAAGGTTCCGGGAAGGCATGCCAGCCTTCATTTCCGCTCTCTTCCTCTTCAAAAACGATGATTATCGCGACTGTTGCGATCGTCATTGTGATCATTGCAGTACTGGCAGGAGCGTATATCCATTCAGGATCCGGGCTGGGGACCCCCATCACACCTGTAGTAACCCCAGTGCCAACTACGTTAATAACAGCCGCTCCAACCACCCCCCCGACGATAACTCCAGTACCAACCTCGACTGCTGCCCTCACGATCATACAACCCCCCACACCCACATCAACGCCACAGATCCCAATCCCCCAAACCGGTGTGTGGGTCCGTGTGGAATACCCGGAAAATGCGGGAAATTATATCGGGTATGTCGGTCCTGCGGGAAGGCAGATAGCCGTGAATGCTACGGGGTTATGGACAAAACAGATCCCAGCTGCACAGACGGATATGCTTGATATCTCGGTAAAAAAGCAGAGCGGTACTGGGGATCAACTGACTATCAATGTCTATAACAACGGTGAACTGGTCAACAGCGGCACAACGACAGTTCCCTTTGGTACTGTTGAACTGCATTTCAACCTGAAGCCGGTGCTCTCCAATTCATCCAGTTAAGGATCCAATTTTAATTACTTTTTTTAAATGATCGTCTGAGATGAACTCGTTGCTGTAAGAGGTTCTGCTTCATTCCCGGCTCCGGGAAAAGATCGCACTGCATCCGGCTATCGACATTATATTGCCGATTACCGGAAACTGCACTGCATATCCACAATATCCAGCACGTGACTCAAGTCCAATCCTTTTTTTATTCTGGTGTCCCATAAGCGACTACAAGCAAAACCTGACGGGATTTTTTATGCACATGCTTATTGACGGAAAAGAAGTTGCAGCAGCGAATGAAACCTGGATGGATGTAATCAATCCGGCTACAAGTGAAGTCCTTGGTCATGTCCCTGCCGGTACGAAAACTGATGTCGACGCGGCAGTGGAATCAGCTGAAGCGGCATTTGGCACATGGTCAAAAAAAACTACGCGGGAACGCGGACTGATCCTGTACCATGCAGCAGAACTGGTGCGACAGAATCACCAGGCACTCGGGCGCCAACTGACCCTCGAACAGGGAAAACCCATCAGGGAAGCAATAGATGAGGTGCGGGGATGTGCTAACATTCTCGAATATTACGCGTCGATTGCCGGAAAGCCGGCTGGCGAAGCGATTCAGCTGGGAAATGCCGGCGACTGCATGGTCACGCGGGAACCACTTGGGGTATGTGGGGCGATCATTCCCTGGAACATGCCGGTGCTTATCATGGGCTGGAAAGTTGGTCCGGCTCTTCTCGCGGGAAACACCCTTGTCCTCAAGCCCGCATCACGCACCCCGCTGACAACCCTGAAGATCGCGGCGATCCTGCGGGATGCGGGTGTTCCACCGGGGGTGCTCAATGTGGTTACGGGTGCCGGAGAAACGGTTGGCGCAGCACTGGTGAAACACCCGTCAGTGCAAAAGATCTCGTTCACCGGCGATTGTGCTACAGGGCACCAGATCCGTGAGATGACAGCACACCAGAATAAAGAGATCACGCTTGAACTCGGCGGTTCTGACCCAATGATCGTCATGGCAGATGCAGATATTGACCGTGCGGTTGAAGGTGCGATCCGGGGACGATTTTACAATGCCGGGCAGGTCTGCACCGCGGTGAAACGCCTGTACCTGCACGAGAAGATCGCGCCGGCGTTCACTAAAAAGTTAAAGGCTCGCACCGAAGCCCTGCACGTTGGGGATGGTCTTCTGCCTGCTACCGATATCGGACCAATGACAGGAAAAGATCAGCTTGCGCGTATTGCTGCACAGGTCGAAGAAGCGCGAGAAAGAGAAGAGGGTACCATTCTTTGCGGGGGCTGTACGCTTCCCGGTAAAGAGTACGAACGGGGATTCTTCTACCAGCCGACGCTGGTTGCCGATGTTGCCCCCGGCACGTCTCTTGTGACAAACGAGATTTTTGGTCCGGTTCTTCCCGTGATGACATTCCCCGATCTTGATGCAGCCATTGGGGATGCAAACCGCACGCGATACGGTTTGGGTGCGTCTGTCTGGACAAAGGATATCGGGACAGTGAAACGGGTCTACCGCGAGGTCCGGGCAGGGATCATCTGGGTGAACCGTCATCTCGCCCTGCCGCCGGAAATCCCGTTCGGGGGAGTGAACGAAAGCGGAATCGGCAGGGAAAACGGGTACAACGCGCTGGAGAGTTATTCCCGTACAAAGACCCTGTATCTCGGCTGGTAACGGGGAAAACAAAAAAACAAGATAGTGGGGGCTACAGTTCCCGGACAAAAAAGGCAATTGCCAGCGCGGCGATGCCAATGGAGACCGCAACCGGGGATTTCTGCGTGGTGGCGGGAATAGTCGTGGGAACGGGTGTCACGGGGGTTGCAGGAACTGATGGCGTTATGGAGAGGGTCGGGACCACGGTGTACTGCGTATTTACCGGGGTCTGGAGCACGTTAAAGGTGGTCGATCCGGTTACACTCACGAGGACTCCTCGCACGATAACTATGTACGTATCCGGTTTAAACGTGGACGTGTCCACATCAAACGACCAATGGTTGTACCCACCGGAGCCGGGCACTACCTTCACCATTCCTGAAGCGCCAGAGAACCCGCCATCCTGAGTCTTCGGGGTCGGCTTGAACGAAGCGGATGTGATCTCCACCATCAGGTCATCTCCGACAGCAAGGTTGGTCGAGCCGGAGATAGTGAACTGATCGCCCACCACGTGATCGGGAATTGGCGAGACAAAAGCCGTGGGGTCATTCACAAAAACTGAGTACGTGACAAAGGTGTCATCGATGTTCTGGCTGCTGATTGCTGCTACCAGTGCCGTTGCCGAGCTGGGGCTCTGGAGACTACCAGTACCTGACATCTGGAAGATTGTCGTTCCCCCGCCAAGTTGCCGGTTGGTCACCGTGCCGGTTGAAGGATTGTACACGACATCAAACTGCCCGTTCATCATCGGGTGCTGGATAACGACAAAATATTGTCCGCCCGCTATATTCTGCGTGTCGGCGCGCGTGAGTTCATACGTGTAGGTGTTATCCGATTCAACCGGAATCGTCGATACCTTCAGGTAATTGTTACTGATAAGCCAGACCTGTAGCCCATTTTGCGGGTGACCGGTGGCGATCCCGTGAATAGAGACCGGATCCCCTTTTGAGATCACGGTACTTGAGGACTGAGTGCCCTGCGAGGGAAGGCTGACTGCACCCACAGACGAGACAACTAAACCAGTGGCAAACAGGAGAATAAATACAACCCCAAACCACGTGCGACGAAAATTATCCTGTGATCTGATCATGAAAAACACATCATCTGATAACACTGAGAGGCTGATCTTTTTTATTAAACATTATCCTCAAACCAAAAAGTGTTTTTACTGTAACTGCCCGGTTACTCTCGCTTGCCATATTCACTTCTTTTATTGCGGGTGTGGGTTCGCTCACCTATGTTGGCATCACGAATAAGATCGCCCTTCTTGTATCCGGAACCGGGGGCGATCTCCTCATGATGATGCTCCTTGTTGGCGGGATCGTCTCCGTCCTGACGGCATTTCTTGACAATGTTCTCGCTGTTGCAACGATCATGCCGGTTGTTGAAGCGCTGGCTGGAACAATTCCTCTCGCGCCGGTCTGGTGGACGATGCTTATCGGGGGAACCTACTGCGGGAATGCCACTCTTATCGGTTCAACAGCGAATATTGTTGCTGCGGGAATGGTGGAGAAGAAGGGTCTGGGATCGTTTTCAATGCTCGGCTGGATGAAGATCGGGATTCCGGTCGCTATATTGACGTTTTTTGTTGCGTTCTTCTTACTCTACATTCAGGTTCTGCTGTTTCCCGTTTAGGGCTGCGACTACTCCACTCCCCCCTTTTTCAACCGCACATGATATGGGACTCCGGGCGACCTGATGGTCATTTCCGGGAACTTTTTCCCTGTAATAATACACTGTTGACTGTGAAAGAAAATAAAAAAGATACGCGCAAAGTCACGGTCGGCGCATATTGCTTTGATATTTAAGGTGCTACTTTTTTTTAAATAACACACAGCCAACTGTGAAAATTAAAATAATGATTGAAGGATAATTTCAATTGTTCTTTTAGAGTTTTCATTTTTTTTTAATTTGTTATCTAGATATTCACCCTATTATTTCTTTCTAATTTTTATATCGAAAATGCCATGCGATAAAAATAAATGATTGATTATGGTTAATTTATAATTGATAGGTTGAAATACATGTCTAAAAAAACCGAATCGAAACCACATCTTTTAAAGATTCTCAAAAAAATTGGTGAGAACTTAAAATCAGTCCTGGATGAAAATAAAGAGGATGAATATTTTGAAAATATCATCTTAAATTATAGTTTGATAGAAAATTTATTGAAATATTCTATTTATTTAAAAATGACATGGAATTTAACGGAAATCCAATCGGGACAATCTGTTTCTCGTGAAGAATTACTGAAAAAATTCAAATCCGCGAGAGATTTTTGCAAAAATTTATCGTTTTATCAAGCAGGAGAACTTGCATTAGGAATAAATTTAATCGAATATCCACTTTATCAGAAAGTTTCTCAAATTAGAAAAAGTAGGAATAATTTAATACATCAATATTGGTTATTTGAGTATCAGAAGAACCCAAAAAAGTTAAAGGTAATTTTGGAAGGAGATATTGAAGCATCGAAAGAAATAGTCAGAATATTACTAACATTACAAAAAGAAATTGGTTCAGAGGGTGTATTTGATATATCAATATTTTTCAAATAACACACTGTTAACTGTTAAAATGGCAAAAATTTCCAATCCTAATTTCGCGGAGATAGAAAAGTTACTTTTTTAGTAGTAGAAAGGCATATCTTCGGTTGAATAAGAATACCCACGAGAATCGGAGAGAAAATGGAAATTATCGATATAATTGTTCCCATTGCAGCAATATGGGGTGCCCTATTGTCCACCTCAATGCTAATTCTCAAATTATACGAAAATAAAGTTAAAATTAAAGTCGATTATGAAAACTATGTCTTGGAAATTCCAAATGAAAAGCCCACTGAATATTACACTATAGTGGCAAAAAATTTAGGAAGTAAACCGGTCACAATGGCATATGCCTATATTGCACTTGAAAACTACCCCTCCGAAAAATGGCACAATCTTGTGGAGGATGGAGCTACAGGGGAGGATAGATCCATTAACGGTAAACAAATTTCAAGTGGTCAAAGTATTAAAGCCGAATTCGAATATCCTGCTGATTTTTCATCATTTGTTACACCAAAAACTGTTGGGAACACAATAATGGTGATTGGCTATTTTATTGATCAAGTTGGGAATTATTACAAAAGCGAGCCATTTGAAATCGATGACAAAGCATAAACATTCAGATTTCCCGTGTGAGTTATTCTATATGAGCCTATATGAGCATATGAGCCAAGGTTAGAAAGACAAAATCCGGTTTTCCATTTTCTTCATTTCTTTCAAATTCGCTAGCGTTGACCACTGCTCATTATCCCCGCCAAACATCATGTAGGTCTTAATTCGTTCGTCATAATCAGGCGCTCGGTAAAGTTCGGACTCATCGTTTTCTCTTTTGAGAGTTGTATCAAGGTGGAAATAATCCGGGTCGTGCGTGCACTTATTCATGATTGCCGAAAGTGAACGGGAGGATTGAAACGCTCGTGCCCTCTTGCCAAGACCTCCGTAGAATTTGGTTTTTCCCGACAGCCAGAGACAGGTGTTGAAAATCACGTCGAATTTTGTCCAGCGGGATATAGTGCTTATCTGGCTTCCACCGAGATATGAGAGGGGGTAGGCAATCAGAGATTGGATATCACGAAAGTCCTTGGGCTCCTTGATTTCGATTTTAATGCCGTGTTCCCGAGAGCCCATCTTTTGTGTATTGTTCCAATAATTTCCCTGTACAATTTTCACGAAGGACTTTCCGGAAAATGGAATACATCTGCTCGGGTTGCCCGGAATAATCCGGTACTCCCGCAGTTCATAATGAGATGGGAAGAATATCCTGGAACCCCACAACCTTTTCGGTAGCTATCCGCTCGTCCTCATTGTTCATGAAGCTGAAGCGTCAGGCTAAACCGATACAAAAATAAAAAAAAGTGCGTATCAGATTAATTGCTTGCCGGTGTTTCTTTTCCCGGGACTGGACGTCGTACGGGATTCTTCTCCCACGTGAGGACCCCATTCTGGAACGAGAACGATTTCATGAAGAGGAGCCTCGCACCTTCGGGGATGCCAGAGGTGTCTGCATTGCGGGGGACGATAAAGGCAAGTCCGCCTTTTTTGACCTGCCCATATGCACCGGTGCAGGAAGCTGCCGCCTTATTCGTGAGTTCAGCGGCGATCTTCGGTTCAAATGAGACAAGGACTGATACAGACTCCTTCTCGCCCATGCGAGATCGTTCTGCACAAAAGACCTGATCGTATCCTTTCAGATTGGTTACCGGGAGGATCTTCCATCCATCAAAACTGGAATAATACCGGTTGATCTCCTGACTGACAAATCCGCGCATTACATCCTGATTTCCACCCATACTATCTCAACAGTCTTACGTACCCGGAAATTAAAAATCTATTTATTTATTATTCCGGTGACGGGAACCTGCCCAGACCGAAGATGTAAGTAAACACGCACGTCGTTTGTGATCCAAAAAACATACGTGAAACCGGGGGGTCTCAGGTACCTCATGACAATCCCGAACGCGAGAGTTATGCCAGAAATTAAAGTTCACGTGAACTAAAAGGTCACACGCAGGGAAATTTAAGGTTCCCATGTGCGCGTGATATCCTTACGCTGGCGTAAAAATATCGAGGTTGATGCTCCCCATCTTCCCATCCCGGTGGATATAATAATCGAACAACCGGTCTTCGTTATCATAGAACGAGAACCAGTAACTCAGTTTGTATGTCTTTTTCGTGTATCCCTCGATCGACGGGTAACTTGCTGCATCGTGGAGCATGATCACGCCCGGATGGTCCTGTGTCAGTGTCTTTTCGTCCGTTATATCGCCATAAAATGTGATCTTCTTCCAGCGATCTCCACGATAATACCATGGCAGGGGCCAGTAATCTTTCGATGCGACAACAACCCGGTCTGAGTTGTCCATCAAATTCATCACTTCCCGCATATCCTCAGAGTTCTGCACCTGTATGATGGGCTCGTTGATGTCGGCGGGGACAAACGCCACATGCCACGTCATCACGATGAGGAATGCGCACCCGATAACAGCAAACGCGCACTTCTGCCAGTTCAGTTTGTACACCGCGACAAAACACATCGGGAGCAACTGGTGGATGAGCAACCACGGCACTTTCTCCCCAACGTAGGCATAAAACGCCATGGAGAGGATCATCCAGTAGATGCAGAACCGGAAAAATTCATCCGACTTCGAGACTCCTGTCTGTGCGCTCTTTATCTGCTGGAGACTCACCGCCGCCAGATCTCGTACCGGGAGATCAAAACGCCGGGTGAACACCCAGTTTTTCACCTGTTTAAACATCGTCGCCGGGGTAAACCCGGAGATGATAAACTGAAGGGTAGCAACCAGTGCAAGTAAAAATATCGGCAGCTCGTAGAGGAGATAGAGAGGAATGTAGTAGAACCATGGTCCGCCAAGCCTCTGCTGGTTGTGCATCTCGATCCAGTGTTTGATCGCTTCGAGCCACCCGTACTGGAGCGTTTCAAGGTGAGCCCCGAATGCCGAGTACATGATACCCATCAGGCACAGGACAATGACAACGCATATCGCCAGATCTTTCTTCCACTGGGGTGGCAGACTCCATTTTTTCCGCCAGACTGCATAACAGAAGAACGAGGCGAAGATGATGAGAAGGACCGGCATCTCCTCCTTGCAGCACAACGCGCCTGCAATCGCTACAGCCCCGATGATCGCAAACCGGGTCTTGCCCCGTTCGACATAATAGAGCAGTGCGACGACAAGGAGCATCGTAAAAAAGAGCATGAAGATATCATGCCGGAGAAACCGTGAGAAAAAGACCATATCCGGGGATATGGCAAGAAACAACGCGGCAAAAAGCGTCTGGGTCTTATTGATGTAGCCGATACGGTAGATGGCGTAGACAAGCGGGATCACCGCAAACCCGAACAATGCCGGCAGCAACCTGCCAACAAGATCCGAAGCGCCAAAGAGCGAAAACATACCGGCAGTTACATAATACAAAAACGGTCCATGGTAACTCGGATCATATACCCATGTCCCTTTGGTGAGCAGATCAAATGAGAACCACGCATGGATAGCTTCGTCGTGATGGAAGAGTTTGAGATCTAATAGAGAGAACCGTAAAACGAATGCAAGAATTAAAATTAAAAGAAAGACCCGCTGGAAAGTAAAAATTTGTTTTAATTTATCCGAAAATGTTGCGGCTCGCTGCACACGCCGCACCTTTAACTCTCTAAAACAATCTCGATGCCGATATCTTTTGGCACCTGAATACGCATCAACTGGCGCAATGCACGTTCATCTGCATCAATGTCAATAAGTCGTTTGTGTATGCGCATCTGCCAACGATCCCAAGTGGCAGTTCCTTCCCCATCCGGGCTTTTTCTTATCGGCACAATCAGTCGTTTGGTTGGGAGCGGTATCGGACCAGCCAGGTTCACGCCTGTGCGTTCTGCGATCTCACGAATCCTGTCACAGACCATCTCCACTTTGTTGAAGTCTGTCCCTGTCAGGCGAATTCTGGCTTTTTGCATTTTTTCACACCCAAAAAAATATTATTTAATCATTTGTTTTGCCTGAATGGCGATACACATACCGGCGGCAATCGTCTGACCCATATCACGGACTGCAAACCTGCCCAGCTGCGGGAGTTCCTTCACATTCTCGATGACCATTGGTTTTGTCGGCTTGATCTGGACAATTGCCGCATCACCGGTCTTTAAGAATGTCGGGTTCTCCTCCTTTGTCTGTCCTGTGCGCGGGTCGAGTTTCTTCTTTAACTCGACGAACGTGCAGGCAGTCTGGGTGGTGTGGCAGTGGAAGACCGGGGTGTACCCGACAGTGATTGCACTGGGGTGCTGGAGCACGACGATCTGTGCCGTGAACTCATCGGCAACACTGGGTGGCGCGTCTGCCGGACCACAGACATCCCCACGGCGGATATCGCCTTTTCCGATACCACGGACGTTAAAGCCGACGTTGTCGCCGGGCACTGCCTGTGGGATTTCTTCGTGGTGCATCTCGATGGACTTGATCTCACCATCTTTGTTTGCGGGCATGAATGAAACCTTCATTCCCTTCTTCATGATACCGGTTTCAACACGCCCGACTGGCACAGTGCCGATACCGCTGATGCTGTACACATCCTGGATCGGCAGGCGGAGGGGTTTTTCCGTCGGTTTTTCCGGCATCTTGAATGTGTCAAGTGCAGGAATAAGTGCAAGTCCCTTGTACCAGGGCATCTCGGCACTCACCGTCTTGATATTTTGACCGCCCAATGCACTGATCGGGACAAAAAGAGTCTCGTCAGGTTTGTACCCGACCATCTTGATAAGTTCGGAAAGATCCTTTTTTACCTCATTGAACCGCTTCTCATCGAATTTGACGGAGTCCATCTTGTTGATGGCAACGATGATCTGGGTAATGCCAAGAGTTCTTGCGAGGAACACGTGTTCCTTTGTCTGCTCCATGACACCATCGGGCGCTGCAACAACAAGGATTGCTGCATCAGCCTGCGATGCGCCGGTGATCATGTTCTTGACGAAGTCTCTGTGTCCCGGGCAGTCGACAACGGTGAAGTAGTACTTGGGAGTGTCGAACCGCTTGTGGGCGATATCGATGGTGATACCTCTCTCACGCTCTTCTTTTAAGTTGTCCATGACCCATGCAAACTCAAAGGTCGCCTTACCCTTTTGCTCAGCCTCCTTGCGGTAGCCTTCAATAATGTGTGCAGGTACTGCACCTGTTTCGAACATCATTCTACCAACGCAAGTTGACTTTACGTGGTCGATATGTCCGATAACAGCCAGATTCATGTGGGGCTTTTCAGATGCCATTAATGTTCCTCCATATCTGTAGAACTGTCCGTTTACAGTCAGGTTATGCGAGTATTACTTATATGAGACGCAGCTATTTAAATTATTTCGATTGACAGAAGGGCTTTTTCAGGTGAAAATTTCGCATCGATATTATCATATCTGATGTTTGAATATCTTCTCTATATGAAAACGCTCCAGTTCCAGAGGGACGAAAAGAAAAATCGTGTCACAGTCGGGTGCGCTGACGGCACAGTTTCCGTGTACAGCCAATGTGCATACTGCCGGCACTGCAAGGGAGTCTGGGTAGGAAAACGATTAAATCCCGCGCCGCAGGTGCAGGCACTGGAGGATTTACGACGGGGTGCTTCAGGTGATGAAACTCTGATGAATGCAGCGATGATGTTCAATACCCTCGTAAGGGATGGCGTGTCAGTCGAATGCGATGATGATGCCGGTGAAGGGTTCCGGAAACTATTTTAAAAAACCTTTCACAAAAAAAGTTGTTTTTAAAAAAAATCATTTTTTCTGATCGCCGGTTTTTACAGAGATTTCATGTTCGATATCTGCCCGGAACTTCTCGAATTGTAGATCATCCATCTGGTCTGAGAGCAACCTGCCACTCCAGGCGCGACGGTATACCCAGTTCACGATCTTCTCGATTACGAATAAAACGGTGTCTTCATCCTCGATCGTGATAAGATCGCGGGCAATGTGGGGGTGTCTCCCCCGTCTGCCGCCAACAAGGATCCGGTAATGGCGGTATTCGGCTTTTAAGAGATCGAACGGGCACGACTGGACACATACCCCGCACTGGACGCATTTTTCCGGGTCGAGTACCGAGATACCGTGTTTGATAATGATCGCTTTCTCTTTGCAGTACTCCACGCAGGTCCCGCACCCGGTGCATTGCCCGGGAATACGCAAGGGTCTGATTCTCCCCATGATACCTATCTCGTTCAACATCGGACTGGTACAGGCATTCGGACACCCGGAGATGGCTATCCGTATCTTGACCGGCATATTTTTCCCAAAGAGCTGCGCATCGATCTTCTGTGCGAGGCTTGCGGTATCGATATTGGCGAACTTGCACCGCTCGATGCCCGGGCATGCGATCACGTTGACGATCTCATCCCGTTCTGATCCGATCGGTGTCCCGTTCTTCGCGAGCGCTTTTTCGATTGCCCGTAGTTTCGAAGGATCAATATGAGGGATCTCAATCGTCTGCCGTGCAGTGCAGTGAACAAATCCCTTACCATACTTTTTCGCGATACGGGCAATACCACGCATCTTCTCAATGTCTAATATACCAGCGGGAAGGCGTACACGGACTGTGCAGAATGCTGCATCCCGTTCCGTGATGATGCCGCCTTTCATATGCACGCCAAAATCGATGTTCATCGATCAATAGTGCGGCAAGGACGATTAAAAAAGATGGTGTCTGGTACCATGACAACCAATGGTACGAATCAGACAAGCACCATCGCAACGATCACAAGAGCACGGGTGATCTCGTTTGATGCCCCGACAACATCCCCATTCACTCCGCCAAAAAGTTTTTTCGCGATGTAAAGCAGCACCAACGGACAGAGGCACATCACAATAGCCGCAATCGCAAGCCCGGCAGTTTTTACCGGCAGGAGGATGAGCGGGAGACAGAGAAGGAGCGAGACAAACGGGAAATACGGGCGTGCGAACTGGTGGAGGTAACTGTGCATGCCCTCTTTGAAGGGTGCGCCGTAAGCGGTAAGGAGAGCCATCGAGAATTTTGCACAGACTTCCCCGATGATGATAGCAGACCAGATGGATTGTGATGCCTGCAACCCCGCGAACAGGAGGAGTGTAACGACAAGCCCGGCAGCAATACCCCCGGCACCCACCTGCCGGTCTGTAAGAGCGTGGACCCGCTTCTCGCGCTCCCCGTGTGCCATGAGTCCATCCCCAAAGTCGAGCAACCCGTCGAGATGGTGAGCACCGGAAAGGAGGATCACAACGGCAATGGCAACTGCCGCCGCAACCATACGGTTAGCGATAAAAAAGACCGCAATTGCCCCAATGATCCCGATCACGTACCCTGCCAGCGGGTAGAGGTATGATCGCCGTGCAAAACTTTCAAGATCCTGCATTTTTCCGAGCGGCAATACCGTCGCAAACTGCAGGAGGGAGACGAGCGCGCTCATACGCATTCACTGTACAGGCGCGAGGTGCAACCGGCGATTAAACCTGCCACGGCATCGTCAAGGAACGGTCCCAATGTTGAGAGGATTCCGGGCTTCTTCTGGTCATACCGGGTAAACTCGAACCGGGCATAGGTCCCGCCGATACATTCTGCGATTGCCATCCCGATGATCTCATCGCTCAAAAGAAAAACGGGATCATCGGCGATCTCGGAATTCTTACGTTTGATATACAGCTCTTCTTCGAGCAGGATTGCACCGAGCAGAAGCGATGATACATTCGGATCCTTGAGATATTTCTGTATCTTCTTTTTGATCTCGATGGCAGCTTCCTGTTCCGGCATCCCGTGCGATACGTACAACCCCATGGCAGCATCGACAACCGCGTCAAGGGTGATCCCGTGAGATTCCAGCCGTTCCTCAATTTCGAACATCTTAAATGAGGTATGGGGTTTTGCCTCTATTATAGGGTTGTGAAGTGCGGTGAGTCGATATATTCTATAGAGATGCCAAAAGAACATTCTACCAGATATGTATGGCATTTCTCTCTGAAACTCCCGATATTGCGTGGGAGAGACCCCTCTTTTGCGGCATCCTCGGCAATACCCTGCTCTCGACCGTGCCCGGTGTCTCCGGCGCGGGTCCGACCGCAGAGCAGACGCTTTTAACCCCGGTGCTTGACGCTGAACTGATCACGAACGGGAAGATTACAAGCGCATCCATCCATGCCGATACCCCGACAGGATGCCCGACACCGGCAACGATCACGCGGGCAATGATGGAACTGACCGGCATCTCTCCGCTTTTTATTAATGCCGGGCTCCGTTATCCTATGACGGTCCCCGGTATCGATGCTCTCGGGAGCGTGGGTGAAGATCCCCGGTTTGGCGATGCCGTGCCTCGCGCTCATGACCTGTATCTCCGTGGGGAGATGATCGGCAGGTTCCTGTCCGCGTATACAGATCTGCTCGTCCTTGGCGAATGTGTGCCCGGTGGTACCACCACCGCCCTGTGCGTTCTCCGTGCGCTGGGATATGATGCCAGGGTCAGCAGCAGTTTTGTTGATAATCCCCAGAACTTAAAAGAGGAAATTTGCAGGTGTGTATTGAAGAGAATTGCCAGAACAAACCCCGCTAGTCCGTTGGATGTTGTACGGTGTGCCGGGGATCCCATGATGCCTGTTGCCGCTGGCATTGCTCATGCATATACCGGGACGCTTATTCTTGCCGGGGGCTCGCAGATGCTTGCCGTCAGTGGCGTGATCAAGGCAATGGGTTCTCCCCTCCCACTCATCGCAACAACGACTTATGTACGGGACGATCCGACAGCGAATGTTGTCGAAGTTGCTCGTGCAATTGGCGGGAAATGCTATTATGTTGATCCCGGGTTCGGGGAACTCGGACATGCCGGACTTGCACGGTACTGTGCCGGGGAAGTAAAGGAAGGGATCGGTGCCGGGGGCGCGATGCTCCTTGCAAACATGATGGGATTTGCTCCTCACGAGATACAGGAAAAGATCTTTCGCACAGTAACTGCGTATAGTTGATCAGGCTTATAGTGCTTAAATTCCAATCTTATATCGATGCTTCCCATCTATGTGGTCAATAATCACGGGCAGTTCAACCACCTGATCCACCGGGCATTGCGCGATCTCGACATTGATGTGTCGATGGTACCGAATACCACGCCACCCGCTGATCTGGCAACCGGGTGCCGGGGGATTATCCTTGGGGGAGGACCAACAATTGAGCGTGCGGGGAATTGCGCGCACTATCTCGATCTCGGCATTCCGGTGCTGGGGATCTGTCTTGGTCTTCACATCATCGCACAAAAATTTGGCGGGGATGTACACCCGGGAAAAAGCGGCGGCTATGGTTCAGTGGATGTGGAGATACTGGAGCATGATGAAATCCTTCGTGGATACCCCGACCATGTGCCGGTGTGGGCATCCCATGCAGACGAAGTGCGCCGGATACCTGATGGATTTTTACGTCTCGCCCGGTCGAACATCTGTGAAGCAGAAGCGATTGCATGCCCGGAGAAGTTGATCTACGGGCTCCAGTGGCATCCGGAAGTGAGCCATACGTTCGAAGGAAGGCGGGTTTTTGAAAATTTTGATCAGATTACAAAAGATCATTCCGCATAGAACGATCTGTGCGGATCATTTCGGCACTCTCTTTTAACCATCCTGCCAGAGTTTATATCTCAAAAGCAGAAAGGATGATTATGATGAGAGGAACAACGAAGATCTTTCTCGCGGCAATCCTGGGAATTTTCCTGGTGGTCTTTCCTGCGTGTGCAACGATCATTCAGATCTCGCAGGGGAACACGGTCTTTTTGGGAGAGGATGGACTGGACGTCACAAACGCCCTGGGTTCGGATTCGCAGATTGGCTGGTGGGCATCCGGAGCGGATATTCAGCACAGTGCTCCGTCTGGCAACATTCCGATCCCCAGTAAGACCCAATTCTCTGTGACGCCAACCTTATTCGGCTCCCAACTGGGAACGTGGTACCGAATTGACTCCTCCACGGGATACGCGAATGGCACGGCGTTCATTGTTGCTGATCCGTCTCTCTTACTCCGGGTCGAAGATACATCCGTAGGCGTGGACGTGAGCCAGAACAAGTGGGTGTACCGCGGGGATGAAATAGGATTCCGGATCGAGACAAACCTGAATGCGATCACACAGCGACCCGGTTCGCCCCCTGCGCTCATGACAATTAATGTCCAGGCTCCGGATGGCGGAGTGTATTCTGCGCTCGTAGACAACGGAGTGACGCACTCGATTGAGAACGTTCCCGTATCCATGAGTCCGTATAGTACAGGTTCATGGTGGGATACGGCGAACTCTGCCTATTCACCGGGAACCTACACCATCTGGGCGGAATGCAACGTGAACCGCATGAAGGACAATTACGATGTGATTGGTAAGACGGAGAGCACCAAGACGA
>JAPKXU010000130.1 GCA_026394655.1 Methanoregula sp.
CCTTTTTGCGATCACGGTCACCGGCAGACCCAATACCCCGTATTACATCTGGCTGACCCGGACGTGGTCACTTTCGGGAAACCCGGGTGACCAGCCCCCGGTGATCGTCAGTTACCAGGTACCGGTTACCCAGGATCCTCCTGATGGACCGTACACCATTGGATCGTATGCCTACTACAATGGCGGCGGGCGGACAATCCTTGACGATGTCGCGCCATCGTCACCGTCCATGCCGAACACTAGCTACTACGCGCAGGTCTCGACGGACAGCAACGGGCAAGCGGTCGTCGCGTTACGGACGTCGTCAAATACCGCTGCCCAGAAATATACCGTGAAGGTTCAGAACCCGGCTTCCCCGACTGACGATACCGTCTTTGTCCAGAACGGTGACGTGACGACGAAAAGGGGATCCGTATCAATTGGATTTGCTACTACCGCGACCCTTCCGTTCACTACTGTGTCCACACCGGTCCCGACTACTACAGTTACGGTAGCGGAAACGACAATTGCGCTCCTCACTCCCACCACTCAGCCAACCGCTGCACCGACGCAAACGGCTCCCTCCACCCTTATTTTCAGCATCATCACCCTTGGTCTCATGATATTGGTGATGCAGCGCAGGTGAGGTGGCAGGGCAGGGACAGTGTTCTGCCGTTCAGGAACCTGAAGGAGGACGGTAATTATTGAGGTACCACATGACCCGGTCAACCACTTCAGGTGCGGGACGATCCCGTCTCCGGCATATGTCTGCTGCCAGCCGCCAGCCGGGGATGCTTCCCATGTTTTCCCGTCAAAACCCGGGAAAAAACCGGGTGTATGCGTGAGGTTTTCCGCACAGATGATCCGGTATGCAATGTCACGCCGCAAACCGGCGGCAGCGAGTGTTCTCATGGTGACGCTGTGTGGGCGGAACTGCTGGACAATGAGATCGGATGCAGGATCGTAATTTTCAGGGACAAAGATACCGGAGAGCTTCCGTATGATCTCCTTCCCGTATTCCGGGTGGTTGAAGAGTTCTGCGAGTGCCGACCCGTTGTTCGGGGGGCCGATCCCGATCAGCTGCCGGACCCGTTCCTTTTTTGCCGTCCCGTCAAGAACCTCAAGCATGTACCGGGCAACGCAGGTTCCCATCGAGTGGCAGACGAGATCAACAACCCCAAAATACCTGCGCTCTTCCCGTACCTCTTCAATCTGCTCCTTGAGTGTGGCTGCGATCTCCTCGACCGATGACCCGTTTAAGGGAGTCTGGTCAAAATTCCAGAACGGGATGCCTTCATGTTCGAGCCGGGGCACGAGCCGGTTCCAGATACCGGGATGGCTCTTCCATCCATGAACGAGAACTACCGGGACGTGTGCCATTGTACCGGAACCATGTGAGCGTCGGATCACGATAGAGTTTTTGGAAAGAGGTTATCCGAGTGAGTGTCCATCCTGGGATGGTCTGGTTTAATGCCCAAAAGGATAGCTACGGCAAAGAACCCTAACATTACTGCGAGATACGAAAGCCCGTAATGGTCAAATTCGCGCATCATAAACCAGAGCGAAAACGCGATTAAGACTGCGGCAACAAACACCGATATTCAGAACATATTGAAAAAATAGAGATAATTGGTAACGTAACGATTTTAGGCTGATATAGAATAAGTCACAGAGTATATATATTAATATAATTCTTAATTTCTTTGAACACAAAAGGAATTTGATTAAATGATACATAATCAGTCTGACAACTTCATTGCATTATGTGCATTGATAGTATCCATTTCTTCAATAGTTATCACAATTTATACTCTTTGGATTCAACGAAATCATGATAGATTATCCGTAAAGCCCCTTGCGGATATTCATTATAATAATTTACCCGGGAATATCTCTATTACATTAAAGAATGGGGGGTTGGGCCCCATGAAAGTGAAATCGTTAGAGACCTATAGAACAGACGATTTAAAAAAGGAAAACCTTGGTTGGCCCCCAAAAACATTTGAAAGTTTGATTTATACTAGTGAAACCTCGATACCTATATTTTTAAGCCAATTAGAGGACACTCCATTATTAAATGGGATTTCTTTGAATATTTTTTTACATACCTATGATGTTAATGACCCGATTCAGGTAAAAGCAGGAAATGCTAGCAAAAACGCGCTTAAAGATTTAACAATCAAAATAAAGTACACCAGTATTTATGACGAAGAACAACCTGAAAGAATTGTACCACTATATCATTTTAATGATAATGTTACCAATTTTTAACACTTCAATTCTTACGTCCCATAACTAGAGTGAATAATGAAATATAGTTGGAATTGAACTCGCCCATACATCCCAAATATCTCATACGATGTAAAGTCTGTTTTGGACACTATGTCATTTTACACCACAGATAATCTTGTGGTTTTACAAATGGGGAGTGTTGTAAATAATTAAAATCTGCTCTTGATGGGACATGATTTGGGGTTTTAATTTTCTGACCATTTTCAAGATCGAATATCCCTGTCCGCCCATTGGGTTCGTTGACATCAATATCAAATTCGGCCATGTAGTATAGTATAAAATAATCTTTTATAAATTACAATTATCGCAGTGTGATAATAAAAAATGCTATTCTAATTTCTCAAAACAAGATCTAATGTGCATGGGCATTCCCCGATATCGATTTAAAAACGTCTTTAATTTTTCAAATTCTGAATAATCTAACGAATATTGCTCTGTTTGCATGACATCACCATTAGTATCCTGTTTTTCGAATTTCACAACGAAATTTGCCATTTACAACACCAATTTTATCAATATATATTTCGATCATATGAAGTTTATTATAACATCGAAAAGGACACGATGTCACTTTACACTACAGAAAGAGAAGGGGGGATCCCCCCACCGCCAAAAAAAACAGGCCCCCACCCCCTCCGCGATCAAGAGGCTCCCACCCCCCTCCGAAAAAATGTCACCGTCGTGAATGCTCGCCGTTTTGTTGCATGTATATGCATTTATCAATTAATTATGCATTTAATGCATGTACTCTTCACTCGCGTTTTTGGGGTCGCGACTCATTGAAGCGCAAAGCGAGCTCCCCACTAGATGTGATCTGGTACATTTTCTCCTTCCGGTTCGCGGCCTGCACTGGCATATTCCGGATCAGGTTCCAGCTCTCCAGCGTTGAGAGGATATGAGTAAGAGTCCCCTGGTTCATCGTGTGCTGCACAGGTTTCGCTGGTTTCCCTTTCGTTACAATCGGCAATCCCAATTGTTCCCCCGGTTTCAGGTTTGGTATATCCACATTCCTCTTGTTTTTCCGGGTAGGCACGTAAAACGCCTCCAGCTGGTTTTTGATATACGACCGGGGCAGCACCCGGGGCAGGGGTTCGGTCGTGCCCGGCGTAAAATCCAGAAGTGCGAGGACCCGCAGGTAGTTCGGGTTGTTTCCCACATCCCGGGCTGCACCCTCCGGGACGCCAAGTTTCGATGTCGGTTCCTTTCCCTTCCGTCCCGTAAACGCATAGTGTATACGTCCCCGTGAAGCCAGAGGGAGATCAAAAACAACGCCAGAGCGAGATCTTTTGAGCCTTCCGAAAGGTCAAACGTGTACCGGGCTCCGGGATGGTCGTGGAAGATCTTTTGTACCGCTTTCTTCACAGAGACGTCTGCGGGAGGATCGATGTACACGAGCGATGCGGGGATCGAAACCGAAAGGGAGATGGTCTTTACACGGTTCACCGCGTCCCGTACCGCTGTTTTGGCCGCCTTTGTCCGTTCATCATCGAGCGCAGAGTTTGTATAGAGGGCGGTATCTGCAAAGACAAACGTATGCGTAATGTCCTGCAGATCGCGGATTGCTGCAGTATAGGTATCGTGAATCTTCTCTCCTGCACTCACGATATGGATATGTTCCTGCCGGGCCATGACCATACGTACAGCATCGGGAACCGGATTATAAAGTGTTGATCTTCGCGTCCTCACTCCACCCGGTACCCGTATGCTTCCAGTGCCTTCTGGAACTGAGTTTCAGCATCAGCAGACAAGTGAGAGATCGTCAGCTCGGCTTCTTCCCAGCAATCACGGAGCTTGCGGTTGTCTGAATGAAGCGAAAGGTTGCCTGTCACTGTCCCAAGAAGCGTTCCGTCGCGGTTAAAGACCCGCATGACCACGCACCGGTAGTACTTGCACTGTGCAGGGCTTGTCTCGTGGATGGTGCACCGGATAAGGTTTCCTTCAGGGCGGAGGAATCGGCAGGCAGTGGAATGCTCGTCTAACCAGGTCTTGTCTGAAAATATCGCTCTCTTGTTCTCATCAACCCGGGCAAGAAACGGCGTACCGGTCGAAACTGACGAGCACTCAAATTCAAACTCGCCGATCTGGTGTTCGATCTCGATATAGTCCCCCATATACATGCAACATGTGCCGCACTGCTTACAGCTGAAAACCATAGCGTCAACTCATAACTCTGGATCGCGTGATGGATGAAATGATAACCGGCACCACCAGCACACCTGACTTGTTATCCCTAAAACAGGGTGCTTTACAGGGATATTCATCACCACGTTCAGCAACCCGGGTTTATTGTATCTCTTCCCCCAGCGATTCCCGGCTCCGCATCTGGTAGAGCACCATCGGGTCCATCTCGCGGTACGCGTCCTTTGCTGTCCGCATGATGACGTTTGAGATCCCGCTGTTCACGATCATCTTTGAGCACAGAAAGCATGGCCAGATCTGCGTCAGCTCTTCAGTATCGACATCAAATCCCGCGAGATAGAGCGTACATCCCCGCGCCTGTTTGCCTGCCTGAAGGAGCGCGTTCATCTCCGCATGGACGCTCCGGCACCGCTCGTAGTTCGAACCTGACGGGATGTTGTGTTCTTTTCTCCAGCAGCGGTTCAGCTCCGTACAGTCCATCTGTTTCCGGGGGGCGCCGGTGTAGCCGGTCGAAACGATTGTATTGTATTCATCGACTATGAT
>JAPKXU010000264.1 GCA_026394655.1 Methanoregula sp.
GGAACTCCGCTGTTTCGTTACAAAACCCGGAGTGAAATGCACCGAAAACCAGGATGAATACCGGATCCAGAAAAATATCTTGTCAAAAAAGGTGGCGGATACTTCACACTACGATGCCGTACCTTTACTGACCGACACGACCCTGATCGTGAATGTCAGGTTCTGCCCGGCGAGCACGTGATTCTCATCAATCGTAACAGCAGTATCATTGAAATTCGTCACGATAAACCGGTTGACCGTGTTACTCCCTGTCCTCTTAAAGGTGTACATCTGCCCGATGACCGGAGTCTCATTTGCCGGGAAGATGGACCGGCTCATATCATGGACGAGATCCGCCCGGTACGGACCATATGCCTTCTCCACCGGAATGCGGACGGTCTTCTGGTCACCGGCTGACATACCCATCACCGCGTCCTCAAAGCCGGTAATGAGCATCCCCTGCCCAAGCGTGAACGAGAGCGGCGTCCCGTTCATATTCGAGTCAAAGACCGTGCCGTTGTCGAGGGTTCCGATATAATACACGGATACCGTATCCCCCGTCTTTGCACCGAACGGGGAAAACAGCGTAAAGAACAGGACGATCCCGATAATCACGACCGCCGCGATAGCGATTCCCGCCATCCAGTACTGCTTCCTTTTTTGCGCAACCCTCTCCTTTCCCTTCACTTTTTCGGATCTCTTCATGGCGCTCTTTTATACAATGATTCGGTAAACCATATACAATTGTTTACCACGCACAGGTACGCGTGGGCAAAAGCTGGCGATGACCCCCGAGAGAATCTATGATAAAAAATCGTCCCGTACCATTCATGCAGGAATTTCGCACCTTACACCAGCTGATACGGCGCGAGATACAGAGCGAACGCGAACGCCAGCGAACACTGCGGACAAAAGGTGCACGGGGCGTCATCACGCTCACCATCCTTATCGTGAGCATCTTCATCAACCTCGCCCTTTTTCTTACGGCTGACAAGCATCCAGCCATCTTCATCATCGCGAGCTATTTCCTGTTTATGGTGTATTTTATCACCCTTTTTATCCCGATGGACAAACAGTACCGCAGTTTCAAAGGGCTCGAGATTACCCGAACGCTTACAAAACTCCGCGAACTCGGGATCATCAGGAGTACTGACCGGTTCTCCCGGGTTTTCATCAACGCATTCTTCATCAACTGCCGCACGCTCTTTTACGGGTTTGCCCTGCTCTTCTCCCTTGACATCGTCTTTGCCTTCCTCAAGTACCGTGACGGAACATTTACCATGCAGACTGCGGGGGTCGTCATCTTCCAGTCCGCTGCCATTATCGTCTTCTACTATCTGGTCTGGAAATGGGAACCATATTCCCCGGATTTCTTCCGGAATATTACCGGGGTAAAACAGAGACTTGTGACGAAAAGGTTCCCGCACCGTTTTGTCACATTCCTGTTGTGGATGCTGGGCGCACTGGCACTCGTAGCGGTATTCACTGCTGTCATCCTGCTCCCGGGCATTACCGTCCAAAAAGTGCTCTCGACAGACGATGTACAGGTAGTGAGCGATCTCTTCCTCCAGATTATTATTCTCGTAATCTGCCAGTATTTTGTCCTCAGGTACATCCACGGGATCACGAGTTTCTCTATGGCAACCTTATTCTCCGAGAGAAAGGCACAATACCTCAGCCAGCAGATCGAGGATACCGGCGATCCCGGCATTCTCACCGATATCGGTACCTCCCCGCCGCTCTCGCAATCTGATACCCTCTGCGAGAAGACTGCGATCCTCCTCGAATCGCAGATCTACCAAGTGGAAGAAAGAACGATCTGGGGAACATTTCCGGTCTATATCATAAACCCGGACTTTTCAGCAG
>JAPKXU010000271.1 GCA_026394655.1 Methanoregula sp.
GATTGCAGCCAGCATGATCTCAGGCAGGCGTTTCGATCCAAAGCCAAGGCCGTGATCAGCGAGCAGGAGATCTTCGCGCCAGGAGATTGCCTGGCTCAGATGATCCGCGCCCTGGCGTCTCAGGTAGGTGAGACAAAAAGACGGGACAGTAAGCATGCACCGGAGAGGATGTCCCGCGCCGTGCCCTGCCTGAAAGTTGACGGGGATGTATGCGAAAAGATGCCGCACGAGGTTGTCGAGGAACTCCCGATCGCGGTCTTCGTGAACGGGCGGCATGCGATGACAGCGATGATGAGCCCGGTCGACCTTGAGGATTTTGTTACCGGGTACCTGTTCACTGAACAGATCATCAAAGGCGTGGATGATATCGAGTCGATTAAGGTCGAGCAGAACCGGATTAGCGTGATCACCAAGAATTTGTTCAAGGTTCTCGGACCGAAAAAGACCATTCTCTCCGGTTGCGGGGGGAGCACGTCCTTTATTGATCCCGGAAAACTCCCCAAGATCCAGTCCACGTTCACCATAAGCACGTATGCGATCCGGGCGGCGCAGCGATCGCTCTCTGATTCGGATCTGCACAAAACTACCGGGGGTATCCACATGGTGGCGCTCCTTGACCGGGAGAAAGTGCTGAAGGTGGCAGAAGATATCGGGCGCCACAACGCGGTGGACCGGGTGATCGGCTTTGGGCTCCGCCATCATCTGGACTTTTCCCGGACATACGTGATCTCGTCGGGCAGGATCTCATCGGAGATGGTGCGCAAGTGTCTGATTGCAAATATTCCTGTCATCGTCTCCCGGAGTGCGACGACAACACTCGCGGTACAGATTGCAGGCGAGACCGGGCTTACCGTGATCGCGTTTGCACGCGGCGGGAAGATGAACATCTACACGCACCCGGAACGCATCGTGGATGACCCGGCTGCCCGACCCGGTTCATCATCCGAATGAGTGCTGGAGCCGGCATACCTGGCAGAGATCCGCGCTGCATGGATCGCCGCATTCCCGGCAGCGGCGAATCGGTTCTGATACCTGTGCGCCGGCACAGTAGCGCCCGATCTTTTTTTTCGTTTCAATCAGGTGAAGCATCGTGCCAGGATGCCGGTATTCGAGTTTTGTAAGCATCCCCCGGACCTCTGCCCGCAGGGCAAACCGGGTATACGGGCACTCAGGAAGCACTTTCCATGCATTGTTGACCATAAGATAGATCGCAATCTCTTTTTCCGAGGTAAGAGAAAGCGGTTTGATCCGCGGGATAAAGCACGGGTTCTCTTGTGCGGCATCGCGTACGAGCCGGGGAAGGTCACCCCGGAGCGTGTTCATAAGAACCGACTGTGCCTCATCGTCAAGGTTGTGCCCGGTGGCGATCTTTGTCGCACCGTACCGTTCTGCTGCACCGGCAAGCACTTTTTTCCTGAGAATACCGCAGACCGTACAAGCCGCCCGTTCCCGCCCGACAAGCAAGGTATCCAGGTTGTTGCCAAACAGATCCTGGAAAGAAACCGTATGATGTTCGATCCCCAATGCGGTGGTCAGCTCAAGTGCTGCCCGGACGGTTTCGTCACGGTATCCCGCAATCCCTTCATCGATAGTGAGGGCGACGAGGTGTACGTTCTCCCATGCCGGCAACAGGTGGGAAAGGACAAGAATGAGCGCAGTACTGTCCTTACCGCCGCTCAGGGCAAGCGCAATCCGGTCTCCGGGTTTTATCATATTGTCGTTTTGGATCGTGCGGGCAACCCTGTCTTCGAAAAATCCGGCAAAATGAGTGGCGCAGAAGTAACGGTCAGGTTCCCGTACCCGGGCGACTGCCGGTTCACGGCAGCAATCGCAGCCTTTCATACCGGATCGCACCTTATCGTCACTCATGCCTCATCCTCCGTGGGCGACCCGTACGATCCGGATCTCATCATCGCCGGACACGATTGCATCTTCCGGCACAAGCCGCCCGTTGACCGACACAATCACCTCAATGGGATTGATGCCGAGTTCCATGAGCACATGCTCGATAGTACTGGGTGTGGGGTCAATGGTGCGCCCGCTGTTGTCAGGAAGGATAATGTTCATCAGGACAGGTAAGCTTTGGGGGTGTGCAGAAATAAACATCCCGGTGGTGCTACACTCGCGGGATATGCGGGAACATACAACGATATTTATGAAAAAGAACGTGAGTACTAGGGTACAGGGTGTGTGCCGCGTGGATGGTTCATCGGATATTCAGGATGAAATTCTTCGGTTAAAGGAGAAGAAGCACGCGATTATCCTCGCGCATAACTACCAGCGCGGCGACGTGCAGGATATCGCGGACGTTGTCGGCGATTCGCTCGAACTCGCCCGCGCTGCTGCCGGGATGGACGAGGATGTGATCGTCTTCTGCGGCGTTGATTTCATGGCAGAGATGGCAGCAGTTCTGTCCCTGGAAAAAACCGTCCTGCTCCCGGCACCCGACGCATGCTGCCCGATGGCGGATATGATCACCGCTGACCAGTTACGGCTCGTAAAATCCCGGCACCCGGACGCCGCCGTTGTCTGCTACGTCAACACAACCGCAGAAGTGAA
>JAPKXU010000087.1 GCA_026394655.1 Methanoregula sp.
AATCCCGTGGTATATCCAACGAACGCCCAGATGAACACGATCAGGATGCTGGAACAGAGATCGCCGATCCCGTTCATGGTCGCAAGTGCCCCAAAACCCAGCCCACGGAATTTATCCTCGATCATCTCTCCGGCAACCGCACTTTCGAGTGTGTCCTCCGCTGCGATGAATACACCACAGAGCGCAAAGAGGAGACCGTAGAGGATCAGATCCGGTGGGGACAGTGCAAAACCGATGAAGGTTGCGACAGCGATCCCGTAACCGAACACGAGCAGAGTCTTCCTGTCGAACCGGTCGCCCATTGCACCGAACGGGTAGCACGCGGCAGCATAGACAATATTCCGTATCGTGTACAGGATCACCCCCGCCATCGTTGCCTGTGTAAACCCGAGCGATGGCGTGAGCATAACGACGGCAAACGCGATCAGCAGCGTGTGCGAGAAGTCCGCGATCCCAAAAACCAGCACGGCGGCGAGGTATTTCTTAAATCCGCCCGGCAGTCCTTTAAGCGATGCAACGAGCGTGCGGTGATCGCCCGATGGCGTCGGGTCTTTTTCCCGGACAAACAGCCAGAACGTGAGAAGGGCAAGCATCCCCGGGATGAGCGTAAGCCAGAATATCTCTCTCGTACTAAAATATGCCACGAGTGAAAACGCAACGAGCGGCCCGGCGATTGCGCCGAGTGTGTCACCTGCGCGGTGGAACCCGAATGCTTTTCCCAGATCTGCCGTGTCCACCGATTTTGCAAGAATAGCGTCCCGGGGGGGACCCCGGGTGCCTCTCCCCATCCACCCGATTACCCGTCCACAGAGAACGACCGGCCATGATGCTGCAACAGCAACGATTGCCGGAAAGATACCCGTTGCGACATAACCGGCGAGCGCGAATTCCCTGCGTTTCCCCAGTTTGTCCGAGAAATACCCGGACAACAATTTCACAAAACTTGACGCACCATCGCTGACACCTTCAATGATCCCGAGGGCATATACCGGAGCTCCCAGCGCAATCAGAAACGAAGGGAGCAATACGGTCACTGCCTCATGGCCGAGATCCGAAAAGAAACTCGCGATACCGGCACCAAAAACCGTCCTGTTCAGCCATCCTTTATCTTTCATGACAAACCTCCTGAACAGAAGTCATCAGCCATGAACGGCGGTTTACGGTGGACTTCATCACCACGATTCTGTTGTATTCTGTATTCACTCTGAGTAAATACGGGTTATGCTAGATCTGATACCGGTCACCAGCATGAGTTCATCATAATTTTGATATCATCATCAACAGTCCGGCAGTACGTGTGAATATCCTCAAGTGCTGCATCCAGTTCCGTATCGGCATCTCCCGTTATGGCAATTTTTCGTTTTGCCTCATCGAGCCGGTCTGTAATCTGCTTTTCCAACGTTTCTATGATTGACGACATACATCTCTTTTTTTCTGGATTCCCCGTATGATTAAAAAATGAAGGAGTAAACACATTGAACTATCAGGTGAGTATCACTTTTTTGAGTCAAAACTAATAGTCCTGTAATAATACGCAATTATCCCAAAAGTACCTAAAATACCAAAAATTGCGATACCCAAAATAAAATTATCCTTAGTATTTTTACTTACTTCTTTGGACCTGTTATCGGCAGAAGATTGTGTCGATGATTGATAAAATCCATTCAACAACATAATAACTACGATTAATATCAAAACAATGGATATCGCACCTATTATTGATTTAGCCGCAGTTCGAGACTTCAGCACGGCCCCGCTCACTCCTTCTTTTTCGGTTTCGCCCTTACCGTCAACGCCCTCCGGATGAAATCATCTTTCTTATTGAAGTACAGGCTGTCATGCCCGGACCAGCGCTCGCCTCCCCGGATGACAACCGCAGGAACACCGTTGTTGCTCTCGCCCATGACAAAATTGGCAATACCGGCAATCTCGTCAACGACCGCTTCTTCCGTGATCTTAAGTACATGCCCGAAGAGATCCTTGTCACCCCGGAAATCCCTGATAGCCGGCATCCCGCTCCAGCCGATGGCGTTGCCAGTCTGGCCCCTGCGGAACGCTCTTCCGC
>JAPKXU010000209.1 GCA_026394655.1 Methanoregula sp.
GGTTATCGAGACCCGGCCTGAGGGCATCTGCCTTATAAAAAAGATCAATCCCAACGATATCTTAGTTGAACGCAGACCATGGGAAACGGACGAGGTTGATCGCGAAACGCAAAAACAATACGGGATTTTCCTGAGACTCCATATCGATTTTGGGACAGCAACCCGGGTCATCATTGATCCCAGGATTCACTTTACCTGTAAATTGAAAGAGGTTGAAGAAATCCTTAGTGATCTTGAGGTAGATGAATTCAGTGAGGAGGAACTGCAGCGCAACCTGGCTTTTAAAGGTCTGGCACTTCACAGCATATTGAAGGCAATCGAAACCACCGGTAGGATCTCACTGCCAGATCTTATCCTAAACTTAAAGGATGTCACCCCGGATTTGGTTGATGACGAACGCCAGGTGGTCGGGCATTTGACACCGGAATTTGTGACTGATGTCATAAACGACTTACGTAAAATCGGGGCTGTTGTGGGAAATGACCGGAAGATGCGGGTAGGTCGGTAACAGGGATGCATCCTGTCGCGAGATACAATACCCCCTTTTTGTTTTCCGTGGTCTGACGCTTTCCTGTGCCCATAAAACCTCCCCCGGCCGATCACCCGGGGTTCTTGCAAAAAATTTTTATGTATAAAGCGGGATCGTTTTTTATTAACTGGAACGTAAGCGGATGGAGGTGAGACCGGATGGGAAGAGGCGGAATGGACCGTTCAGGGTACCGGGGCAGTAAAAGCTTTGACGGGCGTGGAGCGCGTGGAAGTTACGATGACCGGTATGACCCGAAAAACGGGTACCAGAATCCCGACCGCGACTTACGGGACCTGTATGACGAACTGCAGGACCCCGCCAGTGAAGATTACCTGTGGCCGGAATACGATACTGAAGACGAGGACTGAATTTCAGGCTTTTTCTACAGGAGGACCGGGGGATCATCCCAGCCGATGGCAGCCTGCTACAGCATCCATTTTCATTTCCCCCCACATGCATTTCTCCGGGGAACGGGATGCAGGTGTAAAAGGCGGGCAGGGGACCGCATAGCTGCTATTTGTGTATTCTCTTTTTTTAGTTCCCGGCTATTTTTGCCGGGGATTTTGTCCCGGACTACGATGCCTGCTGTCCTGCCGGGCCTCATCCTTCAGGGACTACGGAATAGATCCGGAACCGTGAACGTACCCCAAAAGGATATCTCTCTTATTTACGTACTGGCGAACCGCAGGTTACATTTTACCAGAACTGATCCCGGCTTTATCAGAGGGTTTCATTCGTGATTTTTTCTCGAGACAGACAGGATTATATCACACCAGAGGAGAATCACTATTAATAAGAACCAGATATGAGCGCCGTTATTACTGTTAATAAAGTGCTGGAAGAGATCGATCAGCTTGATATCGATGACCGTACCTATATCCACCAGATTTTATCCCGCCGGCTTATTGAAACAGAACGTTCCCGGATCGCAAAACGAGCCAAGGAAGCTCGCGAGAATTATTCACGGGGTCATGTGAGATCGGGGTCTGTATCAGATCTATTGAGCGAACTCGATGATTGAGCTGGTATGGGATGATAAATTCCGGCGGATTTTTAAAAAATGGAGTGTACAGCATCCCAATCTTGTTCCCCTGTTCCGGGAGAGACTTGAGCTTTTTGTTTCAGATTCATTTCATCCATCTCTTCGTGTTCATTCCTTGAGCGGTGTACTGCTGGGATAGTGGGCAATGAGGATAAATTATGATCAGCGTCTCATTTTCAAATTTATGGATGAGGCACATACTATTGTGTTACTGATCGATATCGGAACGCACGATACGGTTTATTGACGGGATGTTGCAGTCCAACTGTGATCCCCCGGCGATCACCATCTTCTTATTCATCTATTATGCATATTTTCACCATGAACCACAAGACCTGCCGATCGATCATTCCATTCTTCTTAATCATCCTCCTGTGCTTTCTTCTCGCCGCTGGTTGTACCGGTATTTCCCCCGTTTCTCCTCTTGCACAAAAAACCCGGCGGCTACCGGCACGATTCCTGCCGGGACAACGCCGCTCGTGCTGACCGGTGTCCCGGACGTCCGGTAGGCGGAGTACTATTCCTGTGGGGTGTTGTCGTTCCAGGAGGTCATGGGTTATTACGGTAAGAACTCAATGGAAGCAGACCTGCGGACGATGCAAAAACACTACACCTTCCCACGGGACATATCCCTGGGACATGGTGCGGGTTGCAAAGATGGCGGGATTCGATGCGGAGTGGAAAGAGAATTGTATGCTCGCCGATCTTCGAGCGTCTATTTCTCTTGGCGTCCCGGTTATTATTGACGGGCAACGGTTTATGCCGGCAAATGGTTCGTGAGAGAGCGGCTGGGGCAGGTGCTTCTCCTGGTCCGGTGTGGGAAGGTACCGGTACTTTGTCTTCTCCATGAAGCTCCGACCAATTTCAGCATCGGGTGGCATGAATCATCGTTTTGTCCGGGAGGATTTTTAAATTGTCTGGCAGGGGAGCCTCCGCCCGGCAACCCGGACCGGCTATCCCGTGGAGTGGCTCTCTTCCGTGAGCTGGTATGCGAGTCCCTGGACCTTCCGGTTCTCGAATGTTACCTTCCCCTCATAGGTGATGAGCAGGATCCGGTGATACGGTACGGGTTTTTCGCCGTCGGTTGTCCGGATGTTCATGTAGTATGGCGCAAGGCTGATGTCAGGACCGCGGACACTGGACCGGTCGTTGGGTGCGCCCCGGTCGATATACCAGACCCGAACGTTCCCGGTGTCGTAGCGGTCATCGTGCCAGTACTGCTGCAGGAGTTTATGGCTGGAAAGCATTATTCATCACATACGGGGAGGGTGTACCCGATAACCCAGAGGAGGGTGCCGGGGCATGCGGTGTCACGGAGGACCGGGTGCATATTTCTGTTTTGGCGGGATGGGATGATGGGTTTTACTGAGGGGATGAGGGCTGATCGTTTGGGGATCCGGCACGAGAGGAAGGGGCGGGGCAATATCGCTACACTGCAAAAAACAAAAGCGAACGTCGTTTCCTCTCATGACAAATATCCTAATTCAATCGAACTGATAATGGATCGTGACGGATCAGCCCGGTTCCATGGAGCAGGAACCTGCAACACCAACGAATGCGGTATACGGTTCTGAACAAGAACAGGCATGGAGGTTATACTGTGTCGTCTGCAGGAGTGCACCGGATAGTATTTTTTTGGCTCTCCGCTATTCTGTGTGGGTAACTCCTCTTAAATTAAAGTTGAATTGAGGAGAGTTTCACTTCCAAACTCCTGTACTTGATGTTGTCGCTTCTCTCGGAAGGCGCTCTAATGACGATTCTGAACCCAATTCAGGGATATTGAATCGAGTTAATGAGCACACGAACAAGACGAAAAAGTCCGTTTCTATGATCGACATTATCGATATACCCACATGAAACAGCGAAGAACCATTTTTTTTATAATTCTTCCCGGTCTTATTCTTCGCAGCAGGAGGATGATGGGAAAAAGTCCCGGCGGATTTCATGACGGAGCGTGAACACCGGTATAGTAAAGAGGGCAATCGATCCCAATAGTACCCAGGGCTCGAGAGCGATGACCGAATGGACGCCGAAAAGGGAGGCAAGTGAGATCAAAAAGAGAGCCGCCAGAAGGACCCATCCTTTCTTTTTTCCGATCTGCACGACCGTTGTCGTTGAATGACCCCGGTCCTGATCATAATCGCCGATCTGGTGGACGAGCAGGGCGATGCACCCGATACAGGTGAAAAGTATGCAAAGGGAGATTGCCGCTGGAGTAAGCAGGGGGACATTGGGATCTGCCAGAGTATAACCGATTAAAAAAAGCATGGGACCAGCCATGATTGCATGGGTCGCCAGATCAAGGAGGTAACACTCCTTGAGCCTGAACGGACTGACCGAATAGGCTGCCCACACGATGAGCGTGATCGCGATGCAGAAAAAAGCAGGAACGCTATAGAAGAGGGAGAGAACGAGTGGGATTACCGCGAGCAGGACGAGGAGGCACCGGGTACCCGCAATCGTGACGGACTGGTTGACAAGCGGGTTTTTATTGGCTTCGCATTTGGCGGTGTGCTTACGGTCGATCTCGACGTCGGCAAGATTATTGATCACAAACCCGAAGGCAAGGATACAGGCTGAGACGATTGCAGTAATCCAGAGGAGCGGTGAGATGCCGGCAACGGCAATTGTCCCGATAAGCGGGATAAAAAAATATCCGATAATCCAGTCTTCAATCCTCATCATCCTGAGGTAACTGGACGCAAGAGTCATAGAAACATATTCCCGGGAATGATTATAACTCTTTTTTTCCATTCCCCGGGTAATTTTTTATTTTCGTCGTCACGTTACTGAAAGCCGGCGTCCCGGTGATCATCGACGGGCAGCGTTTCAGGAACGCGAACGGGACGTGGGACGGGGGGGCACTACCGGGTCGTGATTGGGCTGGACGACAAGAACGTGTATCCCGAAGACCCGTATCTTCCCGGCACCCGGCATTGGACATTTGTTGCGAGTTGGCATGATTTACGAGACAGAGCTGCCCGTTTCGCCCGATGCGAAGAAGTACTATCACCTTGGCGTGTTCATACGCGGAACACCGCCGGCGGAGCGACCGGAGTTTGTGGGTCCGGATGTGATGTCTCCGATGGTGGAATCTGCGGTGATGAGGTAGGGATATTTTTTTGTGAAATGGCTACCGCCGTTTTCATGCCGTATGTTTGTGCAATCGTCGGCTCATCGGCGGTTTAAATAATACACTATTAACAATTTATTTCACGACAGAAAAGCCGGCATTCTGCACGTATGCGATAGTATTGTTCAAACCCTTTTTTCTTGTGAATGTCAAAATCAAAAAAATATATTCTCTGATGCAGGGACCTGGTAGTCAAGGACACTTAAAATTGTGGATATAATCGTTTTAATTTGATCCTTGCATTCGTCAGGAGATTACGATGCCAAGAACTCTGGTTCTATACCAGACACCGAGTCCGCTTGCGATGGCAAAAAGAATGACGATAACGATTGTGAGACCGGGCTGAATGTCAGGATGTACCACCATATTGAGGTATATAACCAGCCCCTCCAGAAGGGAAAGGAGGACTACCATCATTGGTAAGTTATGCTTCTTTTGCGTCATGCTATCTTCAAACTACAATATATACGCTGATTTTAAAAGACTTGGTTATCTATTCCCGTCATGAGGGTTACGACATTAATGTATATCACATCTCGTAGTCGGGGACAATTAAAATTGTGAGATATTCTGCCCGAATATTATCCACACGTTTAATTGTCCCCCTCCACTAGTCAAATACCCGGCGCTCGATCCGGGAGCGGCAGCGTCCGGGTATTGCAGTGATGCCTGTATCATTCCCCTGTTAGTGGGAGGGTATAAGGGGGCTTCTTGCCGGGCTGTTTTTAATTTATCGCAAATCCGGGAACGTTTTTGGGATAAGGTTTCACGATGTCTCTTTTTATCGCCATTTTTTTGATTTTTTCATTGATATTGTGACTGTTCTCCATAAGGTGCCAATCCTCGTAACTCATACCCATAAAAAAACCGCATTCCGAACATTTAATCCAGGCTTCATATTGATCAGGGAATTCTGCATGAATGGTTGCATGTCCGCACTGGGGGCAAATAAGTTTCTCCTGGTTGATCGAAGTGGTTACCTCGCTGACCCTGTTGTGGGGTTCAACGGGTGAATCACTATGAACGGGCGTGGGGTCACCGGTTTTTACATCACTTGATACGATGTGTGCAGCCACGCGGCTGTCATCGACGGCTTTCTTTGCCTTATCTTTTTGATTGTCAGTCATTTTTGTTTTCAACTCCTTTTCTTTTAAAAACGGCTCGCGCCATTTTCATGCCGTTTCTGCTGTGATTGAAGATCTCATGGATGTCTGGCATGAACGTCGGCAAGCCGACTTTCATCATGGATTGCCTCCAACCGGTATGGTTCATCAGGGTTTTTTTCATATGGAAATGGCATTCGCCATTTTCATTGCGTATGTTTGTGCAATCGTCGGCTCATCGGCGGTTGGAGAATATTCTGCCAGATAAAGAAATTTTATACGAATATCTGAGATACCCTCCATAGAGCATGGAAGTATATCCCTCTAACCGATTGTTGCAAAATTTGAATCAACCCGGAATTTCCGCGGTTTTAACGTCCGGGAAAAATATCGTCTATGATCCTGCACAGGGAACCCGTATGCGTCGCTTCGGTGTTTCTCTGCTCCATCTTTGACCGGTTACACCATCGGGTTCAATGTCGGTACGGCGG
>JAPKXU010000071.1 GCA_026394655.1 Methanoregula sp.
GTCTCTAATTCAATCTGTTTTGCCATGGTCGACCACCTTTTTGTATTATTGTATTACTTGATTCACTATTATTAAGGTAACCTCTGTTGAACATCAAGGTAACCTATTCTGATGTCTGGTTGAATGTGCATCTCTTTTCCAAACCGTTTCTGACTTCCCGCATTTCGCTTCAATGACCGCTTGGGCATCTGCCAGCATCCCCCCGCTGGATCAATTCCAGCAGTACCCGGAAAATCCCAATCGTACAGGTATATATTATCGTCAGTCTCTCAGTGTACGTGATGCAGACTCCGGCTGAAAAGGATGTGTATGCAGCTCTCGCAGATGCAACATTTCGCGCGATGCAGCAGGCGGTCATTTATCTTCCACCGGATGTGAAGCGTGCGATCAGTCACGCAGTATCGCGGGAGAGCGATTCGGTTGCACAGGGAGAACTTGCGAATATAATAAAGAATATCGGGGAAGCAGAACGTCTGGGTATTCCTCTCTGCCAGGATACCGGTGTACCGGTCATATACCTGACCATTCCCCCGACAATTCCCTTCTCGGAAATACTTTTTGACGCTGTTGCAGCGGGCATCCGGCGGGCAACTGAAGAAGTGCCGCTTCGCCCCAATGTGGTGGATCCGCTTACCCGGAAAAACTCAAAAGACAACACAGGTGCCGGCATGCCGGCAATCCATGTGAAGCCCGGCTACCGGTTTACCGTAACGGTACTTCCCAAGGGTGCGGGGGCAGAAAATGTTTCCCGGATTGCCATGCTTCTACCCTCTGAAATCGATGAAATCGAAAAATTTGTTGTCGAGACCATGCTCATTGCTGAAGGAAAACCCTGTCCCCCGGTAGTCCTTGGCGTTGGGATTGGCAGCACGTTCGATGGCGTCGCCGCGCTGGCAAAAGAAGCCCTGCTCAAACCCATCGACTGGATGAACCCCAATGAACAGCATATCTGCGACGCCGTGAACCGGCTCCGTATCGGTCCGATGGGTCTGGGTGGCGACACGACAGCTCTCGCAGTAAAAGTGAAGACTGCCGCGTGCCATACGGCATCGCTTCCGGTTGCTGTGAACGTGCAGTGCTGGGCGTGCCGGCGTGCAACGATTGAGGTGAAGTGGTGATGACCGGAAATGTGGTGCAACTGTGTACCCCTCTTGGTGATGAAATCCTGTCACTTCATGCGGGGGATCGGGTTGAGCTCTCCGGTATTGTATACACTGCACGGGACGAAGCGCATATGCGGATGCAGCATGAAGGCATCCCCTTTGATTCAAACGGTGCGGTCATTTACCATTGTGGTCCGGTGATACAAGGAAACCGGGTTATCGCAGCCGGACCGACCACGTCAGCCAGGATGAATAAGATCTCCGGTTTTCTCTTCGAACGCGGAGTCCGTGCACTTATTGGCAAAGGGGGAATGGGAAATCTCGTGCGGGAACAGTTGAAGAACCGTGGCGTGTATCTTGCATTCACGGGAGGTTGTGCAGCTCTTGCGTCATCGCATATGACGCTCCGTGGGGTGCACTTCGAAGATCTCGGTATGGCAGAAGCGGTCTGGGCAATCGAACTTGATCACCTGCCGCTTGTGGTTGGTATTGACGCTCACGGCAACGATATCTTTCTGTCCGTGCGGGAGAATGCGAAGAAAGCATTTGATGAGTACCGGAAGTCGTGATGATTTACAGGCAAATGCGTAAAACACATAGGTTTTTTTCACTTCCCCCGCTACATTATACGATAGGACAAGCGCCATGAAACTTGCAATTGACGAGACCCGGTGCAAGGGCTGCAATCTCTGCACGAAAGTGTGCCCATACCATATTTTTCAGGCTGGAAAGAAGCCAAACAAGAAGGGGATTGTCCTGCCCGAACTGGACCGTCCTGAACGCTGCGCCAACTGCCGTCTCCAGTACCTCTACGGGCGCACGCTCTGCGGTGTCTGCCAGCTCACCTGCCCGGACCAGGCGATTCACTGGGTAGATGAAGAGCCTTATGAACCCATGAAGGTGGCGATTGAATATTGACGAGAACTGAATTCTGGCAGGGAAATATTGCCTGTGCAGAAGGAGCACTTGCTGCCGGTTGCCGGTTCTTTGGCGGGTACCCCATCACCCCATCGACTGAGGTCGCCGAGCATATGGCGGTAAAACTCCCGAAGAAGAATGGCGTTTTCATCCAGATGGAGGACGAGATCGCAAGTATTGCTGCGGTTATCGGGGCATCATGGACCGGCGCACGGGCGATGACAGCGACGAGCGGACCCGGCTTCTCCCTGATGATGGAGAATATCGGGTATGCAGCGATGACCGAGACGCCCTGCGTCATTGTCAATGTCCAGCGCGGAGGTCCATCCACCGGACAACCAACCATGGGGGCACAGGGGGACATGATGCAGTGCCGGTTTGGGTCACATGGCGATTACAGCATCATTGCCCTCTGCCCGGCAAGCGTGCAGGAGATGTATGAGCTCACTGCACGGGCTTTTAACCTCGCTGACCAGTACCGGGTGCCGGTCTTTTTGATGGCAGATGAGATCATCGGACACATGCGGGAGAAGATCCTCGTCCCTGATTCTGTTCCGTTGCAGCAAAGAAAGGCGCTGGTGAAAGGGACGCTGCCCTTCAAACCGGGTGCCGATATGATACCGGGGTTCCCGCAATTTGGCAAGGGATACGGTGTCCATGTGACCGGACTGACCCATGACGAACGCGGGTACCCATGTGCCACGAACCCGAAGTTGCACGAGACGCTTGTGCACCGTCTGGTGGACAAGGTTGAGATTGCCCGTGACCAGATTGCAGATTATGATGTGATCAACCCGGATGCCGAGCAGGTCTTTATTGCCTACGGTGCCCCGGTCCGCACGGTGCAGCAACTGCTCCACGACCGAGCGGATGAGAAGATTGGCTTTTTACGGATAAGGACTGTCTGGCCATTCCCGGAAAAATCACTTCGTGCGTTTAAGAATGCGAAGCGGTTTCTTGTCCCTGAACTGAACCTCGGACAGATCGCCCGCGAGATCGAGCGGCATACGAACGTGCCGGTACAAAGCCTGCCGAAACTCGGCGGGGATCTCCACACACCACAAGAACTAAGAGAAGCGCTGGAGGCAGGGCAATGAGCTACGAGGACTGGTTCCGCAAAGACCGGCTCCCACATATCTTTTGTGCCGGTTGCGGTAACGGCACGATCATCAACTGCACGCTTGCCGCCATCGAACAGATGGACTGGAAGAAGGACGACACGGTCTTTGTCTCCGGCATCGGCTGTTCGTCCCGGGCGTCCGGGTATATTATCACCGATTCGCTCCATACCACGCACGGGCGGGCAATCGCCTTTGCGACCGGTGTCAAGATGGCAAACCCAAACCTGAATGTGGTAGTTTTTACCGGTGATGGCGACCTTGCGGCAATTGGGGGCAACCATTTCATCCACGCCTGCCGGAGGAACATCGATATCACGGTGGTCTGCATGAACAACCAGATCTACGGGATGACCGGCGGACAGGGCAGTCCCACCACGCCAAAGGGCTGCCTCTCATCAACCACCCCGTACGGGTGCGTTGAATCGCCGTTCGATCTCTCCGAGCTCGCGATCGCTGCCGGGGCGAACTATGTTTCGCGCTGGACATCCTACCATGTGAAAGAACTGGAGAAAGCGATAAAAACCGGTTTTGAGACCCCGGGATTCTCCTTTATTGAAGCATTGGTGCAGTGTCCGACGGCATTCGGGCGCAGGAACAAGTTCAAACAAGTCTCTGACCAGATCGAATACATGAAGGCGCACTCGCTGTTAAAAGCAAAATACGACCGGCTGGTAGAATCTGGCGAGCCGGTGCCCACGGATATGTTTATCGTTGGGGAACTTGCCCACCGGAAGCGACCCGTGATGGGGGCAAAACCATGAGACATGAAGTCCGGTTCTCGGGATTTGGCGGGCAGGGGATCATCCTGTCCGCAGTCATTCTTGGCAGGGCAGCCCGACAACTCCGAAAGGCTGTCTCTCTTCCACTACCCCGTACGGGTGCGTTGAATCGCCGTTTGACTTATCATGTCGCAGGAAGGTTTTGAGAAGTACGGTGCAGGTGCATCCCCCGGTGCCACGATGCTTGTCGATTCCACGCTCGTGTACTCCCGCCCCACATGCCGGTGCATCGAGATCCCGGCAACGCAGGAAGCGAAACAGACCCTTGGGCGTGACATTGTTGCCAACATTGTGATGCTGGGAGCGCTTGTTGCTGCCACGCATGTCGTGAGCGACGCAGCGCTCGAAAAGGCGATCCTTGATTCTGTACCCAAAGGGACAGAGGCACTGAACCAGAAAGCGATGAAACTGGGTCTCGCATTGGGGGCGATATAACCATGAAACTACGGGAATACGAGGCAAAGAGGGTAATAAAAGAGTACGGGATTCCGGTCCCGGCTGGCTTTTTGATCCGGTCCGCAGATGAGATTACCGGACACATCGCTGAGCTTGGCGATAAGTTTGTCTTAAAAGCACAAATCGATGTGGGCGGGCGGGGCAAAGCCGGGGGGATTTTAATGGCAGACCCGGCGACTGCGGTCGCCATGGCAAAAGAACTGTTTAACAAACAGATCAAAGGGCTCCCGGTGAAGGAGGTCCTCGCCGAACAGCGGTTGGAGATCACGCACGAGTACTATCTCTCGATCACGATCGACCGTTCAAGCAAACAACCGTTGATACTTTTTACAGAAGCGGGCGGTGTCGATATTGAGCACACCGCAAAAGAGAATCCTCAAGCGATCCGCACGGTAATCGCAAACCCGCTGATGCGCGACATTCCCCCTTTTTTGCTCCGGGAACTCCTTGGTACAGCTCCAAAGGAAATTGGTGTAATCGTAAACAAGCTCTACCGCGTGTTTGTCGAGAAGGATGCACTCCTTGCAGAGATCAACCCGCTTGTCACCACGCCGCAAGGTGTGTTTGCCGCAGACGCCAAGATCATCGTGGACGATAATGCGCTTGGCAGACAGGGATTTACAGTGAACCGCGACCTCTCCGAGCGTGAACGTGATGCGGAGAAGTACGGGTTTTCGTATGTCGAACTGGACGGTGCTATCGGGGTGATCGGAAATGGTGCCGGGCTCACGATGTCAACTCTTGATCTTATCGGGTTCTATGGCGGGAAAGCGGCAAACTTCCTTGATGTCGGAGGCGGTGCAGAGAGCGAGCGTGTGATGCATGCAGTCCGGCTCGTTGCCAGCGTGCCTTCGGTGAAGGTCATTGTTGTCAATCTCCTTGGCGGTATCACGAAATGCGATGAGGTGGCAAAAGGGATCATTTCGGCAGGGATCTCCCAGAAAGTTATCGTCCGGCTCGCGGGGACAAACGAGGCAGAAGGCCGGGCGATGCTCCTCGCAAAAGGCTACGAGATGTTGGACACAATGGATCTTGTAGTAAAAAAAGCCGTGGAGGTAACAGCATGATCTACGGTGACAAAAAGACCGGTGTTTTAGTGCAGGGTGCAACCGGGAAACAGGGCGAGTTCCACATCAACCTGATGAACACGTATGCACGGCAGGTTGGTGGAAGGGGTGTCATTGCCGGTGTGACTCCGGGAAAGGGCGGCAAGGAAGTCCACGGTGTTCCGGTCTATAATACGGTAAAAGAGGCGATGCGGAACCATGATATTGGTGCCAGTGCAATCTTCGTCCCCGCCGCTGCGGCAGCGGATTCCATCATGGAGGAAGCGAACGCCGGTATCCAGACTATCGTTGCGATTACCGAGCACATCCCGGTGCATGACACGATGAAGGCGATTGCGTACGCAAGGATGGAAGGATGCAGCGTAATTGGTCCAAACTGTCCCGGGCTTCTCTCGCCCGGCGAGTTGAAGATGGGGATTATGCCTGCCGGTCTGTTCTCACGGGGTAATGTTGGCGTGATCTCCCGGAGCGGGACCTTAACATATGAAGTCGTGGACGAACTCACCCGCGCCGGTATCGGGCAGAGCACGGTCATCGGTATTGGCGGTGATCCGGTAATCGGGCAGACATTTACCGATGTGCTCGCGCAATTTGAAAAGGATCCGCAGACAAAAGCCGTAGTGTTGATCGGGGAAGTTGGCGGTAACCTTGAAGAAGAAGGGGCGAATTCCACAAACCTCCCTATCGTCTCCTATATTGCCGGTATCTCCGCCCCACCGGACAAACGGATGGGTCATGCCGGGGCGATTGTTGAAGGTGGCGAGGGGGATGCCCGTTCGAAGATCGCGCGACTTAAGAAACTGGGTGTGCCAGTAGCATCCCGCCCGTCTGAAATACCAGAGATGGTGCGGGAATTGTTCAGGGGATGCTGAGATTTTAATCTCTTTTTCATTTCCTTCTGGCACATGACGCAAAAGACGATCAATTATCCATGTGCTTTTCCAGTTTCGCGTAATTTCCTGTCGGGGTTACCCTGACTTTTACTTCAATAACATTCCCGATAGTATTTTTAATTTCACGCTCTATGTGATTGGCAAGTTCTGCACCGTGTTCTATTGTGGATGCAGGGTTCGTCTCGACACACAGTTCCACGGCAAGTGCCCCGCCCAGTGTACGGACCCGCTTTTCAGAAACATATGTTACTTCCGGGAACCGCTGGACAATTTCTTCGATTAAGTTGATCACTTCGTGTGACGGGCTGTAATCGATCAACTCCTTGATTGCATCTATTCCCACGCTTATCGCGGCGTGCAGGATAAATCCGGCGACAAGAATGGTTGCCACCGTCATGGTAATAGCAACCTGCGGAAATGCACTTTCAACAAGCACGCTCACAAGTACGATCCCCGTGCTCACGCTGTCCACCCGGTTCATCCAGGCGTTTGCGATCAGGATCTTGTTGTTCTGGCGTTTTCCGACACGGGAGATATAGCGGAACAGCGCCTCTTTTATTGCGATCACGATCAGCGCTACAATCACAATAAGTGCCTGGTTGGCAGGCGCTGTCATCTGGTTTGGGGCGTGGATAGCATCTTGGATGATTGCAAGCGCGATAATGACCATGACAAAAGAGACCAGAAGCGACCCGATCGTTTCGACGCGGTTATAGCCGAAATGCATCTGCTGGTCCGGACCGCGGACGCCAATCCGTTGGGTTACGAGCATGATGGCACTTGAGATGAGATCAGTAAACCCGTTGACGCCATCGGCAATAAGTGCCTTGTTTGCAGTTACTAACCCGAGCACGATCTCAATGATGCCCAGACCCACATTTGCCACCATTGAAATGATGATGAGCGATGTAGATTCTTTCATCCGTTCCGATTGCCTGCTCCCATCAGGTACGGATGCGTCTGCCTGTCCGCCAAAGAGTGTGCTGGTGGGTTGCACTGGACTGCGAATAGGAAAAACTCCCTGCCTTACTTTTAGTGAGCACTAATATTAATCGTTCGAATGATTATCTGCCGACGAATAAACTCGTCCAATCTGAAGGGGTCGCCGTTTGACAGAACCTCTCTGCCCGTCATGTGCAATCGTTTATCTCTCCCGCCTCACAATTGATACCAGCAGCGTGATTTTGTGATGGTTACTCCCCAGTTTTTTCCTATAACCCCGGATTTTCTAACCTTGGCATGCGAGGCGGTAAACCGTCGCGTCGACCAGCTTCCTTTTTTGCACAAGGGGGTTGAAATTACCCGTGAACGGATAGGAGTCGCCATGGAATGCTTAAACGCTGAGGCTACCCATACGCTCCCGTTGCGAACCTCCCCGGCAATGACCAAAAATATGGTGGAAGGATTTGATCGTTGCTTCGAATTACGATTCGGCGCGAACGGGAAAATTGAAGCCGGCGTTGTCGCATATGTGCTCATCCAATCCGGGATCGCCGAACAGGTAGAGGTCCAGGACCGTTGCACGCATACCCGGACGAACGGGCTTCGGCTCCTTCCGGCATGGTCATGGCATATCGCATCAGGAACACCGCCAGAATATCATCCGACGGATTCCAAACAGAAAACAGAACTCCCTGCGGCATGGCTGGCAAGGTGCCCGGTATGCAAGACGGGGATCCTCCAGAAAGTGACTGGAAAACAATTATTCGGGATTCGGGCGACGGATTATTATATTGAATGCACGCACTGCGGTGCAAAATATATTCCTGAGAAGGAAAATTTCCGCCTTGTCTCGATCGTAACGATCCGGGATCCGCGCTGGAAACAACTCCTGAATTCGAGTCGTTCGCCAGATGCGTGGGCGGCACTGGCACAAGCAAACGCGAGCGTCCACCGTCAGATGGTTATGGCGTCCGTCCGGAAGGTCGTACCGAAGATTGCCGGAGAAGTGAACACCGGCGTGTTCTCGAAACTGAAGGATGGTTCGATAGCCGTCCCAACCGGTGAAAAAACCCTCTTCTTCCGGCATGTTCAATTGCAGTTTGGGCGGAGTATTCAGGTTGCACTATTTACTCGCTCGACACGGACTCTAGCAGATATTATTTCCTTGCCCGTATACAGTGACATAAGACCTGCCATTGAACGTGCGTACGCCCCGTATCTTCCCGGTATGGTGGGTGCCTTTCTTGCCGAACAAAAAAAGCACGGAGAGCAACTGTATTCTGCATTTTTGAATCCGTATGGTGATGAAGAGTACTGCACCTTTCGGATTGATGAGGACGAGTATTCCTGCCAGAAAGGGGTCATCCTGATCCTTGTCAAGGGGAAGGTGGGTTATGTGAGTTCGTGCTACACGACATTTGGCACGTTTTTCAATGATGAACTAGGCAGAATTATCCCGGATATGTGTTATCGTGATGGGAATGAGACCGCCTGCCGGATCAACTCACTGATCTGTTCATCACGGGACTCTGTGGGCGTTTACGTCCATGCGATGACTGGTGATGCAGCCATTGACGAGTTGTCACGTGATATAGAGAGCCGTTACCTTCCTGTGCCCCCCGTTCCCGGGCAGGGGGCGGATCAGAGATCTTGATCAGAGTATTTTTCATATCAGATGAGAACATTATATTTATCCACGCTTGATACCGTTTGATGGAGAATATCGATGAAATGCCCTCATTGTGGGATGAACATACGGGATAATATAGTAGTCTGCGGCTACTGCGGCGGTTCGATTACACAGCAGAAAGAGCGACCCGCCAGTACTGGGGCAAGGCATAATGTTCCGGTTAGCGGTACGGTCAGTAAAGGTGCTAAAACGACCAAACCCCCTGCTGATGAATCTGATGAGGGAGAGGAAGAAGGAGACGGGCTCTCTAAAATACTCGAACCCGGCGAACAGGTGCTCATCGGTTCACTCAATATATCGGTGAAGAAATTCTCTTTTCACGCGTACATGACAAACAAGCGGATCTTCCTTATCGACACCCAAGAGAAAAAACTGAAGGTGACCGCAAAGGATGTTCCCCGCGATACTATCGTTGGTAGTATTGTCGAATTCTCTGAAAATTCCGATCCTGTGCTTGTACTCTCTGTCAAATCTATCGATGATGATATCAAGACCATGAAACTGGTCTTCACCCAGAACGGGGTGGATCGTTCCAGTGAGATTGACGACTGGATCGCGCTCTTACACGAAGAGACAAAACCAAAAAAGTCAAGGCGGGCTCCGCCGGTAGAAGAGATTCCTGAAGTTGAAGAAGAGGCAGAAGAACCGGTCCGCGCACTAAAACCCGTGCAAAAACAGGAACTGCACCCGACAAAGAAACCGATCAAGGATTACGAGAAGCAGCCCCCGGTAAAACGGTTGCTCACCAGTTATACGGTACCGGAACCAGAACCGCAGGAAGAGGAACCCGAACCGGAGCGACCGCCCCGTCGAACACAATTCAGGATGGTTGAGGAGCCGGTGAAAAGATCGGGGGATTATACAACTATTCACCGGGAGGTCCAATCCATCCCGAGAGAAGAAACAAAACCGGTGAAAAAACCCGAAGTGCACTCGGCGATGAAATATGCAATGAAGAGTCCGCTGCAACCGGTACGGCAACCCGTTGTATATCCGGTCAGAAAACCGGTGAGTGAACCGGCAAGACGTATCCCGGAAACCGAGCCAACTGAAGAGATTGCGCCTGTTGAACGACACGCCGTCCAAAAATCTTCTGTCTCCGAAGAAGGAGTCGAAAGCCCGCAGTTCTGCCATAACTGTGGCAAGAAGCTCCCCCATTCGGCAAACTTCTGCCCGGGATGCGGAACCAAACTGGGTCAGTACAAACCCGGTTCCACAACGGTGCCCCGTTCATCCCATAATACAGTATCCAAGGAGAAAACACCTGCCGAGCGAACAACCTACGAGAGAAAAACGCCAAAAATTGAGGATATCGATGACGACGGCGAATCATCCCTCTCGAAACCCCCGATAAAGAAGGCACCGAAAGGGAGCGATATGACCATCCTGCACAAATTTTTGCGCCGGTAATATTACCCGTGCGATGACAGGGCATAAACAATTTAAATTTCCAAAAATTTTCCGAATTTCCCTTAATAATCCTGTTTTGTAACAAAAGAAATCGTTAAATGAAATCCAGTCTCTTTTATTAATAAGATTACACGAATTCCTGAGGAACTACATGAAGAGAAATATCCAGATTGAAGCATTAGATCAGATTCCCCTTGAAAAACAGCGGATTGAACTTGTAGAGCGTAAATGCCTTGGGCATCCCGACAGCCTTGCTGACGGCATTGCAGAATCGATCAGTCAGGCACTCTGCAAAGCGTATCTCGATGAGTTCGGGGCAGTCCTGCACCACAACACCGATCAGGGTGAAGTCGTAGCCGGCGAATCTGCTCCAAAATTTGGCGGCGGGAAGATGATCCGCCCAATCTATGTTCTCATTGACGGAAGGGCAACCAAGCAGTTCAACGGCGTCACCATACCATCCGATTCGATCGCTGTTGAAGCGGCACACAATTATCTCCACAGGATTCTCCCGGAACTCAACCTCAACCGTGACCTCATGATCGACTGCCGGCTCGGCACCGGATCCACAGATCTACGGGACGTCTTCAAACCCTGCCAGGGTAAGGTTCCGCGCTCAAATGACACCTCGTTCGGTGTCGGGCATGCTCCGTTCTCGGAAGTAGAGACAATCACCAAGAGTTCATCCGACTTTATCGACACAAAACTACGGAAGAAGTACCCCGCGATTGGGCAGGATATCAAGATCATGGGATTCCGCGACAAGGACACCATCACGCTCACTGTAGCCTGTGCGATTGTCGACAAATATTGTGCAGATATAAAGGAGTACCAGGAGTACATGGATATTCTAAAAGAGCAAATCGGCGCCGTTGCAAAAAAGCACACAAAGCGCAAAGTAGTTGTCCATGTCAACACCGCGGACGATATCAAACAGAAGAGCGTCTTTTTGACGGTTACCGGTACATCCGCAGAGATGGGTGACGACGGGTCAGTCGGACGCGGCAACCGCTGCAACGGACTCATCACGCCAAACCGCCCGATGAGTATGGAAGCAACGAGCGGTAAGAACCCGATCAATCACATCGGCAAGATCTACAACCTGCTCTCCACCATGATGGCACGCGAATGCGTAACGAAGGTTGATGGCATTGAGGAGATGTATATCCGGCTGCTTTCACAGATTGGTAAACCGATCGATCTCCCGCTTGTCGCGAGCATCCAGGTACTGCCGAAGAGCGGGTTTGCGTTAAAAGATCTCAACAGTGAGATTGAGAGCATCGTGAACGAGAATCTTGCGAATGTGACCTGCATCACCGAGAAGGTAATTTGTGGTGAACTCAACACATTCTGATAAAAAGACAAAAAGTGCAGGCAGCAGCAGGAAAAAAAATAGTGAATCTCTCTCTTTTTCTGATATGGTCCGGCTTGCGATCCCGAACAAGGGACGGATCGCTGCACCGATCATGGATCTCATGGAGAAGAGCGGACTCCACCTGCCGGACATAAGCGAACGCCGGTTGATCACCCGAACGCTCGATCCGCATGTGGAGATCCTCTTCGCCCGCCCCATCGATATTCCGGAATATGTGGCAACCGGGGCAGCTGATCTTGGGATCACCGGTCATGATATGGTCACCGAGCGGGAATCGGATGTCGAAGAACTACTTGATCTCCAGTTCGGGAAGGCAAAACTGGTGCTGGCAGTAAGTGAAGATTCCGGGATCACATCCCCCCAGCAGCTCAAAGGGGCAAAGATCGCAACAGAGTTCCCCGTGATCACTAAAAACTATTTTGCACGGCACCATGTGCCCGTGAATATTGTCATTGTCGGGGGTGCCTGCGAGGCGACACCCCATCTCGGCATTGCGGATGCAATCGTCGACCTCTCCAGTTCGGGAACGACATTAAAGACCAACCGGCTTGTCGTGATTGATGAGGTGATGGAAACTTCCACTCACGTTATCGCGAACCGGAATTCGCTTGTTGCAAAGAAAGAGAAGATCGGGGAGATCTGCTGTGCGCTTGAGAGCGTGGTGCGGGCACGCGGGCAATGTTACCTGATGATGAACGTGAACCGGACCTCTCTTGAATCAGTCAAGAGCGTGCTTCCCGGGCTGTCGGGTCCGACGGTGATGGATGTTGCCTCCACCGAGGATCTGGTGGCGGTGCATGCAGTCGTGAACGAAGAACGGGTCTATGCCCTGATCAACGCGTTGAAGCGTGCGGGTGCCCGGGACATCCTCGTGATGTCGATCCAACGGATCATCCGCTGATCTGTATGAGGATCTTCCCTGCCGTCGATATTCTGGGGGGCAGATGTGTGCAGCTCGTGCAGGGAAAACGGGAGAGCGCAACAGCATACGGAGATCCACTCTCGTGCGCGACCCGCTGGATTGATGCGGGTGCCGATGCCCTCCATGTAGTAAACCTTGATGGTGCATTTGGGGATGCGGGTGCGAATGTCGATCTCATCCGGACGCTTGTTAAAACAACTGGCATCGAGATCGAGCTAGGCGGAGGCATCCGTTCAGTTGAGGACGCAGCCCGCTGGATCGAGACGGGGGTATCCCGGATTATCCTCTCCACGCTTGCTGTCCGCGAACCGGAGTGCGTGAGCCAGCTTGCCCGCGAGTTTGGCAGCGAACGGGTGATGGCAGGCGTAGACGCGAAGGGTGGGCAGGTTGCGATCCACGGCTGGCAGGAGACTGCGGGCGATTATCTTTCGTGGGCAGAGCGGTTTGAATCCCTTGGTGCCGGTTCACTGCTCTACACAAATGTCGATGTCGAGGGGTTACAGCAAGGTATCCGGATGGACCCGGTCAGATCCCTGATCAGGCGCGTGGACGTACCAGTTGTTGTGGCAGGAGGAGTTTCCTGCCGATCGGATGTAACTGCATTGCGGGATTGCGGGGCATACGGCGCGGTGCTCGGCTCCGCGTTATACAGCGGAAAGATTACCTTACAGGAGGCTTTGGAGGAATGTCGATGAGGAAAGTTGAGGTATCACGGGAGACAAAAGAGACGACCATCCGGCTTACGCTCGATCCTGACGGTTCCGGGAAGGTATCAGTTGAGAGTGGCATACCGTTTTTTGATCATATGCTGACCGCGATGGCGAAGCATGGCGGTTTTGATCTTACCTGTAAGGCACAAGGGGACCTTGGGGTTGACTGCCATCACACGATCGAGGATATTGGTATCGTCCTTGGTGATGCAGTGAAGCAGGCGATCGGCAACGGAACTGGGATCAAGCGGTTTGGGCACGCGATCATCCCGATGGACGAATCGCTTGCACAAGTGGCGCTTGACTGCGGCGGTCGGAGCTATCTCGTCTTTACTGGGACGTTCGGAAACAGGACGCTCGGAAATATCCCTGTTGATCTCTTTGAACACTACTTCTTTGCTCTCTGTTCGCATGCCGGTATCACGGCTCATATCATATTCTCAGGAAAGAACGACCACCACCAGTGCGAAGCGGTGTATAAGGCGTTCGGCGTCGCGCTGGGCAATGCCATGTCCATCAGTGGGAAGAATAAAGGAATACTGAGCACGAAAGGGAAGTTCTGAAATTTATAAGATGCACAGTTTTTAAAATAAAAAACTACACAATCAGGAATTTTTTACAGAAAAAAGAGTTGATTTAGGACTTCGCCGCCAGATCAACATCTTCCTTCTTGATCGTCTTTCTGCCTGCGTGCTCGGCAAGCTTGTTGGATTCCTTTGTCAGCGCTGCGATATACTTCTCGGCTCTCTGGACGAGTGCCTCAGCTGCATCGCTTCCGACTCTTTCGGCTCCGTTCTTCTTTGCAATCCGTACAACTGCGGCGATTGGTAAATCTGCCATTTTCTTACCTCAAAAATTAAGTGAATGGATATATATATAAACTTTTTGTGAAAACTCGCTAAATTACTGTTCAAAACGATATCGGACAATTTGCCGCAAAGTTCAGTCCAGCCAGTTTGCAGAGTTTCGCAGAATAAAAGTTTCCCCTTTAAAATTGAATATTTTTAAAAAATACCTGTTTAAATGGGTTAAAAATTATTCTAACAAAGATACGGCAAGCAATAGCGCATTGGTGTAATCTGGTGAGGCGCGCGAAGTATCTACAAATAATCTATCGATATTGACTACGGGCGCGCCATGCCCGTGCCCCCCCCCCAGAAAGGTAAGTGTCCGGAAAACGAGGTTCCCACTAATCCCATCAGGTGCGATGATCAATCCACAGGTCTCTACAGCGTCTTCGATCAGAATCTCGTGGTGCGTTGCATCTCCCAGTCGGGCGACAAGTTCGGCATCCGCAAGGCTCCGGTCCACTTGGGCGTGCCTGCCTATATCCCCGTACCTTCCGCCGGAGAGGACACCCACTTTCTCCGGGAGATGAAATTTTTTTGCGATCTCCCGCCCTTTTTTAATCAGTGCGAGCTTGTCCTGCACTGTCCAGCCCTCGTCCACTCCGACAGGTGCAAAAAGGAATTTTTTGCCGTGTACCGTCTCAAGGAGCGCGATCCGTTCAAGGTGATCCACACCTGCGGCTTGCTTGAGAGCTTTTAATGTGGCATTTGCAGGAAGAGTCCCCCGAACCGCCGCATCGATTGCACCCGACATCAGGTCATTGACAAGCGCATGCTCCGGTTCGTTACACTCCCGGAGCCGGATATTGGGTGTTGTGATCTTTTGCTTAACGGTGCCGGGCAGGCAATAGCAGATGATCTCAATGCTGCCACTCATCCGGCAGGCACTCTCGATCACCTTGTCTGCATCATCACCGATGCCGATACCGATCCGTTTTACCGCTGCTGGCACGGCATATCCCCATAAAACAGGTGCATGATCCCATTCTGGAAAAAGTCGAAGACCTGCGTCTCATGATTGTCATAGATGATACGGAGTTTCCGCGTATCATCCACGGTTCCGATCGCCCGTGCTGTCATGCCGACAGCGGCAAAGCGCTTGATCAGTTCCGGTACATGCATCTCCTTCGCGGTGAAGACAAAACCCATGCCGGGATACATCTTCACCCATTGTTCGAACGTCATGTTGTTCGCTGCAAGGTCCGGCTTTGGGATCAGGCTGAGGTCAATCTCCGCGCCCTTCCCGCTCACCTCAAGGAGCATCCCGAGCGTGCCGATGATGCCCGGGTTGCTGATGTCCTTCCCCGCAGTGACGAGATGTGCATCTCCTATCTGTTCTAAAAGTGAGATCTGTGCGCGGACAGTTGCCGCAGATTTCATGGAGACCGAATCCCAGTTGAGCGCACAGGAAGGATGGACGCGCCCGGTAAGATCAATCGCAGCAACCACACGGTCACCGGTTTGAGCAGTGTTGCTGTAGATTACCGATGCGAGTTTTGCGGAGCCGAGAATGGAGACATCGATTACGGAATAGGGCGCGTCCGGATGGAGGTGTCCCCCGACAATCGGGACACCGAACTGGGCGGAGGCATCATGCATCCCTTTCACTACCAGTTCCTGCGTCGTGTTTTCTGACATTGAAAAGACATCCACCATCGCGATCGGGCGCCCGCCCATGGCAGCGATGTCGTGGATGTTGACGAGAACCGAACAGTAGCCCGCCCAGTACGGGTCAGCCTCCATGAGCTTGCTCCAGATACCGTCAGCAGCAAGGAGGAGCGCTTCACCATTGTGCTCGATTACTGCCGCATCTTCCCCGAACGAGGCGACAACATGGGGTGCATCGATCCGTAATCCCTTGACCATCTCGCCAATGGCATGTTTCCGTTTTACGCCCTCGTATTCCTGGACTACCTTTGCGATTGTCTCTGTGGAGCAGCTGTAAACCACGGTGTCACCTGTATGTCAGACAAACAAAATGTCTGTACGGTATTTCAGCCTCATCAGAGATAATTTATTTGATATACAGTCAACGTGTGTGTATGGACTGGACCGAGAAATATCGTCCGGCACATCTGCAGGACCTCGTCGGCAACCCCACCGTAGTACACCAGCTGGCAGATTGGGCACAGAACTGGACGAGGAAATCAAAGCCGCTCCTCCTGTACGGCAAGCCCGGTATCGGCAAGACATCCAGCGCACACGCACTTGCAACAGATATGCGCTGGGAAGTGATCGAGTTAAATGCCAGTGACCAGCGGACTGCAGGAGTCATCGAGAAAGTCGCTGGCGCTGGCAGCACTACAGCGAGCCTGACCGGATCTGCCCGCAAACTGATCATCCTTGACGAAGCAGATAACCTTCACGGCACATCCGATCGTGGCGGTGCAAAGGCGATCATCGAGTGCATCAAAAATGCCCGCCAGCCCATCATCCTGATCGCAAACGACCTGTACGGACTTGCGCCGGAACTCCGCATCCGCTGCGAGCCGGTACAGTTTAAGGCGCTACCTGCTCGATCGATCGCTCCGCGCCTGAAGTACATCTGTGCTGCCGAAAAGATCTCCTGCACAGATGCGGCAATACGTGAGATTGCCGAGAGCGCGGAAGGGGATGTACGATCTGCGGTGAACATGCTCTACGCTGCTGCGATTGGCAGGGAGACGCTTGGCAACGATCAGGTGCATACGTCCCAGAAGGATGAACGGGTCTCGATCTTCTCGCTCATTACTGCCCTCTTTGGTAAAACAACAGATGAGGAACTGATGCGGCTTTCCTATGATGTGGATGACACTCCTGAGACCATCGCGCAGTGGGTGGAGGGGAGTGCGCACCTTATTGCTGATCCGGACAGGGTCGCGCAGGCATACCGCCACCTCTCCCGCGCAGACGAGTACCTCGGCTACACGTACCGGCGCCAGTACCATACGCTCTGGCGGTATGCAACGGCGTTGATGCTTTTGGGAGTGGCTGATGCGGCAGGGGGAAAGGGCATTCACGCCCGGATCCTGCCTCCTCTTCGCTGGCAGAAAATGTCAACCGCGAAAAAACAGAAATCGATACGCACTTCGGTGCTCGGCAGGCTTGCCGCAACCATGCACCTCCCGCAGAGCACCCTGCGGGAGAAGTATCTTAGCACGATCGCCCTTTTAGTGGAATATGATCCGGAGTCATATGCTCGTGAGCTCATGCTGGATGCCGACCAGCTCAACTTCTTCTTAAATGACCGTGCGCGTTCACAGGAGATCATAAAGACGCTGGCACTCGCGGAGCGGGAACGGGAACACGCAGAGCAGGCAAAGGTGAAAAAAGCCAAATCCGTTCCTGCCCCGATAGCTGCACAGGTGACGGAAATCGGGTTACCTGCCGCTGCTCCGGTATCCCCGGTGAAGCGTACGGCTGGGGCTCCGGCACAATCCGCGGTGAAACGACCAGAAAGATCGATTGATACATCTACAGCAAAACAACCGGGAAGGACTCTGGACAAATCCCCGGAGGTGCAAGTGGCAAGAATTCAGGACACAGTTCCTGCGAAGACGCTTGTTAAAACGCCAGAGAAACCGGAGGAAGAGAAGCCAATTGAGAAGAGGACACCAGCGAAGAATCAGTCAACGCTCTTTGACGGGTTCTGATGTCGGTAGTAGCGGTGGAGGATGACGCCGCAGTCGATCTGTTCTCCTCCGTCGCCATAGGATTCGAATCCAAGATGGTATATCAAAAGGTCGCAGTTCACCCGCGCTGCAAGTCCGATGAGTGGCGGCACCATCTCTTCTGCGGGGCGGATCGCGTAGAGGACGTCCGCTCCCGTGTACAATAAAACATTCGGCTCGAATATGTCGTCAACGGTAAAGCGGAGCCATGACGGGTGCGGGAACGGGTGGATGTCGGTGCAGCGGATCGCAGGTCCTGCGTCGTGGATGATCCGCGCAGCATCAGTATTGCGCCCGATGCCTATCTCTACGGCATTCCTGTAGTGTGCGGCAATGTATGTGCCAACGCATTTCTCAATATGTTTATAGCCGCCCATCCAACAGCATATAGCGATGCATATCCATATTTTTTGGGATTCGATGGCACCTGAAGGTTTCCAGGTGCCTGTTGCCCGCAGCATATCTGCTATCATTGGGGTGCCGGCGACTGTTACGGAGAATCCCGTGCGGATGATGGGGTATGTGAATGCGCGTCGGCAGATCGATGCGCAGATCCTTCTCGACAGCCTTTCTGCATACAAGCACCGGCACGACATCCACGAACCTGTTCTCATTGTTGTCTCCCAGGACTTGTTCAGGGAGGGGAGCAGTTCGGTCTTTGGTCTTGCCCGTGAGTCGGTTGGCGGTGCGGTAGTATCGAGTGCACGCCTGTCAAACGAATTTTACGGGAAAACAGGTGACGACTCGGATATAATAGACCGTCTTATAAAAGAGGGGACACATGAAGTCGGGCACCTCTTTGGGCTTGGGCACTGCGAAGACCGGGAGTGTATCATGTTCCGTCCGGACAGCCTCGATGAACTTGACGGGAAAAAGAAGATATTATGCGACTCGTGCAGGGGAAAACTTGAGACGGCACGCTCCGAACGTGAGTTAGACGTCTTTACCTGATTGCAGATTAAAAAGGGGTTTTTGTGGTTTACCGGATCTTCGAGCCCGGCTCCACCGGTTTTAACGGCACCAGAAGCGATGCCGCTTCCCCGGCTGCAAGCACCATGCCGTTGCTCTCAATGCCGAAGATCTTCGCAGGTGCAAGATTGACCATGACCACGACATCCCGCCCCACCAGTTCGTCGGGCGTGTAGAACTGTTGCATTCCAGCCACGATTTGCCGGGTTTCACCACCAATATCGACCTGCAATTTCAGTAGTTTGTTCGACTTCTTGACTGGTTCGGCAGCAAGTACTCTTCCGGTCCGGAGTTCCAGTTTCTGGAATTCCTCAAATGATACAATGGGAGTTTTCTCCATCTTTTTATTCGCCTCCGCGACACGCTTCTGGAGTAGGGCATCCAGCTCTGCCACCTGCGCCTCTTCCATCTTTGTAAAGAGCGGGCTCGGTGTCCTGATGCTGCCCTCAGTTACCGGCACAACCGCATCACTCACCGTGTGCGCACCCACCTCATCATCATGTCCCAGCATTGTCCAGCAGGCTTGCGCCTTCTCCGGCATCACCGGCTCGATGAGCAGGGCAAGGGCTTGGGTGATCTGGATGCAGTTCTTGATTACCTGTGCCGCTGCCACCCGGTCGGTCTTGACAAGTTTCCACGGCGCACTCGTCTGAATATAGGTGTTGCCGAATGCTGCAAGTGCCATTATTGCGTCGACAGCGCCTTTGAACTCGTATTCTTTCATCAGCCGGTCGACCGTTGCAAGACTCTTGTTGATCTCCTGCAGGATCATGGGATCAACTACACCGGCAGGCACACCGCCAAACTCTTTCTGCGCAAAGAAGAGCGTCCGGTAGACGAAGTTCCCGAGAATATTCACGACCTCGTTATTGATCCGCTCGCCAAAGACCTTCCACGAGAAGTTCAGTTCTTTTGTATGGCTTGTGTACGCGAGCAGGTAGTAGCGCAGGTAATCTGCGGGCAAACCGCGATCGAGATAGTCCTCGTTCGTCCAGACTACATAGCCCCGTGACTTCGAGAACTTGTGGTCGTCTACTTTCACCATCCCCGATGCAACGATTGCATGCGGGACACCGTATCCCGCAGCTTTAAGGAGCGCGGGCCAGAAGATGCAGTGGTGGTAGATGATGTCGCCGCCGATGAAATGCGTGACCCGGTTTTCCCCGCACCAGAACCTTTTCCAGTCTTCTTTTGCTCCTGCTGCCCACTCTTCCGTGAATGCGATGTAGCCAATGGGGGCATCTACCCAGACATAGACCACCAGATCGTCTCTGCCCGGAAACTTCACGCCCCATTCGAGCGTGCGGGTGATGCACCAGTCATGGAGTTCCTCTTTTATCCAACCGATCGCGTAGTTTTTGGCGTTCGAGGTCCCCTTAACACCGTCAAGGAACGTGAGCAGGAAGTCCTTAAAACCCGAGAGTTTGAAAAAGTAATGCTCCTGGTCCCGGAACTCTGCTTTTGTGCCGCAGACCTTGCAGACCGGATCCTTGATCTCGCCGGGCTCGAGGTGTTTCCCGCACCCTTGGTCACATTCATCGCCCCGGGCGGGTGTCCCACAGTGGGGGCAGATCCCCTCCACGTACCGGTCCGGGAGGAACCGCTTGCACCGGGTGCAATATGCCTGGTGCACGCTCTGTTTGTAGACATAGCCGTTTTTGACGAGCTCGTTTACGATGGATGTTGTCCGGTGCTGGTCCGTCGGGTCATCGGTCATACCGAAACGGTCGAACCGTACCCCCATCCGTTTGAAGGTCTCATCGAAATGCACATGATAGCGTTCGGAAAGCGCCCGGGGCGAGACGCCCTGCTCCTCAGCAGAGACGACAATCGGTGTGCCGTGGTTGTCTGAACCGCAGACGAACACGACCTCTTCACCCGTCCGCCGCATGTAGCGGACGTAGCAGTCGGCAGGGACGTACGTTCGCAAATGTCCAAGATGGCAGGGACCGTTTGTGTACGGGAGCCCGCAGGTGACCAGCAGCGGTGGTGTTGTCATTACGTATTTTTTAGATGCTGATACGTAATAATTCATATACAATGGTCAAAAGGGTCAACCTTCCCACACGGGCATTCGGTGCCGAGCCGGGTGTACCGGATATCCCCGCGCTTGCCGGTTGGGTAGCGGAGCATCGCGGCACGCGAGCAGATCTCCTCACGTACAGACTTGATCAGGTGCTCGCCCCTCAACTTCCTGCAGGGATCACCCAGCTCTGCTCCGGTGGGAGGTTTTATGCCGACCGGATCCTGTCATGCCTGCCCGGTATTACGAATAAAAAAGCCGTTGACGAGATCTGTGTGCAGCCCGGAGCAATGATCGAAGATGCCTGTAGTATAACCGCGCAGAAGAAGGGCGCGTGGTGTGCGATGCCGGCGCCGCATGCACTTGGGATTATGGATACCTATTACAATGATGAGGATGAGTGGAACGATGCAATCACCGGTGCTTACCGCACGTTCTTACGGGCTCAGCGGGACGCTGGTATCGTGGGACATGTGCTCATCAGTGACAAAGCCGATGATGCGGAGATTACCCGGCTCGCACGCCAGAAGGTCTTCTTCTTCCTGCCGGAACCGGGCCGCGAGAGTCTCGAATGCCTGATGGAGCACCAGCGGCAGATCGCCGTCCCAAAGGCGCAGCTCGATACGGTGTTCGATCTGGCAAACGAGTATGACCTCCACCAGCTCATCGTCATGAACCCGGACGACGAAGCGATTGCGATCGCGTTGTCACATCTCGATCCCGATCAGGTGATGGGTGGGGGATACTGCACGGCGAATTGTGATGAGTACTGGGATGCAATTGTCAAGGCGGCAGCATACATACGATAAGGAAGATGTCTCTTGAAAAAATTTTCATTTTCTGGATTTTTCGTGCAAAATGCTGGGATGCAACTTAAACTGTGGCAGAAACATCAAAAGTTCAGTGAGCTTCGGCAACTTTCACAAACTCGTCAAAGTGCCGGCTTTTCTTAAAGAGCCACCACGTAAACCGCTCGACAACGGTGAAATTGAAACTCCCGCCGGATGCGTTTGGGTGTCCTCCGCCTCCGAACTCACGGGCAACTAAATGGCTTATCGGGGGGACAGAGCGGAGCGAAAACTTGCCGTCCTTTCCGATGATCACCTCGATGTCGGTTTTCTTCTGGTCCCGGATATGGTGCGCTGTCTCACTCGGGTACCCGTAGAGCGGGGCAAACGCGATCCGGTATTTGCTCCCAATGATGGTTGCCTGCTTCAGGCTCTTTTTCATCATCGCGTCCATCTCGGCTTTGATACCCGTATTCTCCCGCTCGATCAATGCATCGGTGAAGACCCCACGAACGAGACAGTCCCGGACATGGTCCCGGTTCTCCTTTCTCTGGAGCACCTGCCCGAGCACCGCGGAGCGTGGATCTGCATGCCGCCAGAGATCGTAGTCGCAGACCACGTGGGCGATCTCGCTTGCAACTGCGTTTCCCGGTGCCAGATCACGGGCAACGATCCCGGTGGCGCAGACCGATGTATCGATATGGAGCAGTGCCACGGTTTTTTGTATCCGGGTGACTTCGTCATCCCGCCAGCGGTGGTGGTCCCGCCATTCGACCTGCCACCCATTCTTACGCGCTCGTTCAGCAACCGCTTCTGAATCCCGGTGGTACCCGAGATCTGAGATCGAAAGCAGATCGCCATATCCTTTGCAGCCGGCGACAAGGGAGAAGAGCATGGGGAACTTTCCCACCGAGCTCCAGATGGTAAAGACCCCATCAGTTCCGTATTTGATCCGGTGGATCGCATCCGCTCCCACGGCATCGAGATCGTTATGGGTGAGGTGGACAACATGGGCGGTTCGGGACGCGACCGCACTGGCAAGTCCTGTATCAGCCCCGTTCGTCTTCTTCGGGAGCGGCATTTGTTAATACTGACATCGCGACACATAAAAAAGAGCGGTTGCGAGGATGGGCGATAGGAGAGGTAAACCGATCATTTATTAATCGCGAGGGATAACATTTGTACTCCTGCCCTAGTAGCTCAGTTTGGGAGAGCGCTAGACTGAAGATCTAGTTGTCCCCGGTTCAAATCCGGGCTGGGGCATTCGGACAAAGGGTTACGTTCTAATCTTTTTTTTGGGCTCGATTTGCCCGGAATTTCCTAATCATTTTTACTGAGATAAAGATGATCTCGATTTCCCTGAGTACTCCAAAACAGGAGTTCTTTTCATCTACCGCATACTCTTACCCATCAGCGCGGAGAAAAACCCGTAAAACGCAATGGCTAAATTACGGAAACTTTCCGGTGACATCCAACCCCTTCCGTCATCCCCATTCGGCAGGATTGAGGGTATTTCAGGAATTAAAGCACATGCAGAGGTTCTGCATGTTTCAATGGCGGAAACCCGGATCACAGACGCCCACAAAAAGGCTGCACGTTCTGCTGATACCGGGGAGTCTGTGCGTTCTGATTTTACGCTACTAAGTAATGTATATAAATTTATATTATTAATAATGGCTTCGTTTGGCAAGATCTCTCTGGATTGCGCAGATCCATCACTTCCCACACATTCCGCCATTTGTGGATTTTCTTCCGCCATTCCGCCATTCAAATCATCATACGGGTTATCAGATTTTAACCCCATCCCGTTCCTGATATTTGGCGTGGGAAATTCGTGCGGTCAAACGCGTCTGCGTGCGTTTGCCATCGCATGCGCTCACCGGTCTTGTAATTTACAACGACCATCCGGTTCATGGTGGTAATTTCAAAGAATGTATTGAGGATTCCGATGCCGGCTGCACCATTCTGGTTTGCCGATTGCACTATTTCTTTACCGGGTTATCCATCAATCTCTACCCGAATCTATAACATCCTGTTTTTTTGTACATCATATACCGGGCTCTGGATTTCCCGTGAGAGTGCACCTATGGATCTCATGCTTGCTAGTGTATGTGTCATACTTCTTTCCATCGCACTCCTGTATGCAGGTCAGCGTTTTCGGCTCCCCAGCATCGTCAGTTTTCTTGTGATCGGGATGCTTGTCGGACCATTTGGTTTTGCAATCATCACTGACAAGACGATGATCGATACTATCGGGGAGATTGGAATCATCCTGTTACTCTTCACCATCGGTCTTGAATTCTCCTTCCAGAAACTCCTCCGTTCCTGGCGGACGGTAATCATTGGCGGCGTTGTTCAGGTGTGCACAACCATTGTCGCCATTACGCTCATTACCCGTTTCTTCCAGATGCAGTTTAACGAAGCCCTGATCTTCGGATTTGTCGTCTCCCTGTCAAGCACAGCTATCGTCATGAAAATCCTGCAGGAGAAGGGGGAGGTCGATACACTGCAGGGAAGGACGCTTCTTGGGATTTTGATCTTCCAGGACCTAGCTATCATCCCGATGATGCTCGTCCTGCCATTGCTCGCAGGTAACCGGGGGATTGACCTCTCTATACTTCCTCTCCAGGCAGGAAAGGTCGCCTTAATCATCCTCGTCATCGTCGTCATGGCTCGCTGGATCATCCCCGCTTTCCTCTTCCGGGTCGCCCGCGAGAAAAACCGTGAGTTATTCCTCATTACCATCGCAGGGATCTGTATTCTTATCGCGTGGCTGACAAACGAAGCCGGGCTCTCGTTCACGCTTGGCGCGTTTATAGGGGGACTCATCATCGGGGAATCAGATTATAATATCGATGCCCTGAGCCATATCATCCCGTTCCGTGATGTCTTTGCCGCAATCTTCTTTCTTTCCATAGGCATGCTCCTTGATACACGAATTGTTGTTGGCAATTACCAGTACGTTGCCCTGATCGTGATCATCATTATTGTCGTAAAGATCCTGACTGGTGCCCTATCCGTAGCGGTGCTGGGGATGCCCACCCGCATCTGTGTCTTTGCCGGTTTTGCACTCTGCCAGATCGGGGAATTCTCGTTTGTGCTCGCCAAAACAGGTCTTGATTCTGCGCTCATACCGGTGGGCGTGTATCAGGTATTCCTTGCCGGTGCGATCATCACGATGGCGCTGACGCCGTTTACGATGAATGCCGCTCCGAATGTCGTTGATCTGCTGTACCGGATTGTCCCACAGCGGGTCGTCAATAAAAAGATCATCGTGGAAACCCCAACCCCTGAAGAAGAGCTCACCAATCACATCGTTATTGCCGGGTACGGGATTAGTGGTAAAAGCGTTGCACAGGCAGCGACTATGGCTGGTATTCCCTACATTGTTATCGAACTGAACCCGGAAGTCATAAAACATGAACGATCCAGTTACCGACCCAATTTTATTTTTGGGGATGCCGTGCAGAAGGAAGTGCTCGAACACGCGGGGATAGAGCGCGCCCGTACACTGGTTATCGTCGTCTCTGAGGAAGAAGCGATCCCGCGCATTATTCACACGGCACGACAAATTTCCCCCAAGGTTCATATCCTCGCCCGAACGCGACATGTCAGAGATGCCCGATACCTGTTGGATCTTGGTGCTGACGAGATAATTTCCGAAGAGTTTGAAGCAGCTCTTGAAATTTTCACTCGTGCCTTAAAGAGATACCAGATGCCTGATGTGGAAATTGCGCGGATTATCGACCGGTCAAAGATGGTGCTAAATGTGATGTTTTCCAAAGGTTCGGATGCGCAGCGTGTCGAGGCACAGGATTTTGAGACACTCTTTAAGGCTACCCATATCCATGCGATTCGCGTAGAACCCGGCTCTCCGGCGGATGGAATGACTATTGCAGAACTGGACTTGAAAAACCGTTTTGGTATCCTGGACTTCGGGCTCCGTAAAGGACCTGCAAACCTCATTCACCCCCCGGATACCACCCGGCTCGTGGTGGGGGATACACTCATCGTTTTCACCACCGATCAGAGAGCATCGGAGATCATCTCCCTTTTTTCGAGTGCATAATAGCGATAAGCATGGATAAAATGCAGTGCGGAAAATTTCGCACGCTGCACCGCGCTTGATCCAACTTGCACCAACTGCAGGAAACCAGATTACATTAAACGCACCAGAAATTTTTCTGTTGGTGCATTTTTAGGAAAGAAATAAGTTTCAGCCATACAATTTTCATACATACACGACGGGAAGATGTGGTGCATGAGCGGAGAGTACAAATTGGCATTCCATGAATCGGTATCAGATCCTGAACGCTTCTGGGGGGCAGCGGCTGAGGCAGTCCACTGGTACCGGAAGTATGACCGGGTCATTAATCGTGACAATCCTCCATTCTACCGGTGGTTCGAAGGCGGGATAGTCAATACCTGTTATTCCGCTCTTGACTATCATGTCGAACATGGCAGGGGAGACCAGATCGCGCTCATCTATGACAGCCCGGTTACAAAGACGGTGAAGCGGTACAGCTACCGTAAGCTGCGGGACCTTGTAGCACAGTGTGCCGGAGGACTCCGTAAGCATGGAGTCGAAAAAGGTGACCGTGTGATCATCTACATGCCCATGATCCCGGAAGCTGTCATCGCCATGCTTGCCTGCGCACGCATCGGTGCCATCCACTCTGTTGTCTTTGGCGGGTTCGCCCCGCGGGAACTTGCCACCCGTATCGAAGACGCCCGCCCCCGCATCGTGATTTCCGCGTCATGCGGGATTGAAGTAAACCGGATCATACCGTACAAACCCCTCCTTGATGCTGCAATCGATCTATGCACCCATAAACCGGAGACATGCGTCATCGTCCAAAGAAAAAAAACACCGGTAGAAAATATTCTCCCGCGGGATGTTGACTGGAAAACCTTCATTGCCGCTGAACCGGTCGGGTGCGTCCCGCTTCTTGCCACAGATCCCCTCTACCTGCTCTATACCTCCGGCACCACCGGAAAACCCAAAGGGGTTGTGCGGGACAACGGGGGGCACCTTGTCGCGCTCACATGGACGATGAAGAATATCTACGGCATTAAACCCGGTGAAGTATACTGGGCAGCGTCGGATATTGGCTGGGTGGTCGGGCACTCCTACATTGTGTACGGTCCGCTCTTTTACGGGTGCACTACTATCCTGTACGAAGGCAAATCCGTTGGTACACCGGATCCCGGCGCCTTCTGGAGGGTTATTGCAGAGCACGGTGTTTCTATCCTGTTCTGCGCACCAACGGCGTTTCGCGCCATACGGCGCGAAGACCCGCGGGGCGATTACATCCGGAAATATAACATTTCAAGTCTCCGGATGCTTTTTCTTGCCGGGGAACGCTGTGACCCGGATACCCTCCATTGGGCAGAGCAGCAGCTCCATGTGCCGGTCATCGATCACTGGTGGCAGACCGAGACCGGCTGGGCGATTGGCGCAAACTGCGTTGGACTTGAATTGCTGCCGGTGAAACCCGGGTCCTGCACGAAACCGGCACCGGGATACGATGTACGGGTCCTTGACGCAGAAGGCAACGATGTCCCGGCAGGACAGACAGGGAATATTGTCGTCCGGCTGCCGCTCCCCCCGGGCTGCTTTACTACGCTCTGGCAGAACGAGGGAGATTACGTAAAGACGTACTTCTCTGCGTATCCGGGTTATTACCTGACATCTGATGCGGGATTCGTAGATGACGAAGGGTATCTCTCCATCATGGGGAGGACAGACGACATCATCAACGTTGCCGGGCACCGGCTTTCTACCGGGGCGATGGAAGAAGTGCTCGCGTCCCATCCGGATGTAGCAGAATGTGCGGTCACCGGTGTTCATGACCCGATTAAAGGGGAAGTCCCGGTGGGATTTGTGGTATTAAAATCAGGAGTCATCAAAGCGCAGAACGCAATCGAACCTGAACTGATCGGACTGGTGAGGCAGAAGATCGGACCGATTGCGTCTTTCAAATCCGCAGCTGTCGTAAAACGGCTCCCGAAAACCCGTTCTGGCAAGATCCTGCGAGGCACCATCAAGAAGATTGCCGATGGCACCCCCTACCAGGTACCGGCAACGATCGATGACCCGTTGATTCTTGACGAGATCCAGGAGACACTGGGGCAGATGGGATACCCCCGGGCATGAGGGAATCCGCACCCAACTACGGGGGCTTATTTCCGGCGAAGATGGGGTCAGGATCGGTTCCGGTGTATAGTCAGCCCGGCAGCGGGAATTAAAAACATAAATTTATCTTTAGTAACTACAACCGTTAATATGTCATGCTATAGCATAGCAGAGGGGAGTTCAAAGTGAAATATTCGGTATTATTCATTGCGGCACTGCTTATCGTACTGGCAATCATCGCCGGCTGCACTCAGCAGGCGCCGGCACAAACCCAGCCAATCAAGATCGGC
>JAPKXU010000045.1 GCA_026394655.1 Methanoregula sp.
GTAGAATTAGAATCTCTTCTTGCTGCAATATGTGAACAGTATGCACCAGACATTATCGGTAATGAATATTTTGTTTTTGGCACAATGGACAGAAAAGATTGGAAAGATGCACAGACAGGTAAGATCCATCAGCACGAGAGCTTGAACTGCTCTTATCCCTTCAAGGATGTTTGGAAGTTTGAGGTACGCCCAGCAGGGTGGTATCCTGACACGCAGGTAAACAGGTAAAACGTTAAGACATTTTCACACTATCGAATTGCACTCTATTCCACTCCGCCCTTCCGGTTGATCACCATCAATTTCAGTTCCGTCATCTCCTCGATTGCGTACCGTGGTCCCTCACGCCCGGTACCCGACCCTTTTACGCCACCGTAGGGCATCTGGTCGGTGCGGAATGTGGAGATATCGTTCACGATGACCCCCCCGACTGCCATCTCCTCAAATGCCCGCATCGCCCGGTTGATGTTCTGCGTGAATATACCCACCTGCAAGCCGTAATCGCCCGTGTTCGCGATCCGGATCGCATCCGCAAATTCATCGTACGGCGTGACCGAAATGACCGGGGCAAAGACTTCTTCCCGGTTCACCCGCATAGCAGCAGTTGTACCGGCAATCACGGTAGGCGCGAACATCGTTCCATCAAGCGTCCCTCCGGTGAGGATCCGGGCGCCCTGTCCCAGCGCTTCCTGCACCTTTGCGTACGCCTGTTCAGCTTTCTCCCGATCGATCATCGGTCCGATGTCGGTGGCGGGATCACAGGGATCGCCCACCTTCATTGCCTTTACCGCGAAGATCAATTTTTCGACCATCCTGTCGTATACCGGGCGGTGGATGAGCACCCGCTGCACCGAGATGCAGACCTGCCCGGCGTTTACAAAACCACCCGTCGCGATCCGGCTTGCAGCGAGATCGAGATTTGCATCTTCATGCACGATTACCGCTGCGTTCCCACCCAGTTCAAGACTCACCTTCTTTCTTCCCGCGATCTCCCGCAGGTGCCAGCCCACCGCACAACTGCCGGTGAACGACAGAAACGCGATCCGGGGATCCCGTACGAGCTGCTCCGCACGACTACCGGGACAGGGCACTACGCTGATCGCTTCCGGTGGGAACCCGGCAGAGAGCACCATTTCGCCTAAGAGGAGACTGGAAATCGGTGTTGCGGATGCGGGTTTGAGGATAATTGAGTTTCCTGCGGCAATAGCAGGGGCAAGCTTGTGGCAGGCAAGGTTCAAGGGAAAGTTGAATGGGACGATACCGAGCACTGGTCCAATCGGGAACCGCTGGAGATATCCCGTGCGACCCTCGGTATCTTCGCTCAGGTCGAGCGGGAGAATCTCCCCATATACCCGTTTTGCCTCTTCAGCTGCGGTCCTGACAGTTATTTCGGCACGCCCGACCTCGCTTGTTGCGAACTTCCGGGTCTTGCCACCCTCCATCACCATCACACGAACGAGCTCTTCCGCCCGACGATGAATCTCATCGGCAAGTATCCCAAGGATACGGGAACGAGCGTGAGAGGGAAGCCGTTTGGTCTGGAGAAAACCGCGACATGCCGCGGCAACTGATTCCTCCAGTTCCGCTTCACCTGCCATGCAGACATGGGCATACACTTCACCGGTGTATGGAAACCGGACTTCTGTGATCACTTCTGTTTCCCGTGCGACTCCTCCAACCAGTACCGGGTACGGCTTCATCTCCAATCACTCCCCTTCATACTTCTCTTGCCCTCATGCGGTAATTTTCGTTGTGCTCCACCAGATCAAGGTGCGTATGCCAATAGTACCACATCAGGATCAATCCATAAAGAATTGCCGGTGCGGTCACGATAATTACTTTGTTTAGTGGCACAAACATCTGTATTACGAAAAATTCCGGGATGATTGGGCATCCCGGAGAGAATAAAGAGGGGTTCTGTGAAGGAAGTCACCGCGAATTTTGATGCGAAAAGCATCGAACGTGAGGTACGGGAGTACTGGCGCACCCACGAGACGTACAAGGCAGTAAAACAGCACCGCAGTGCGGGTAAGACATTTTTCTTTGTAGACGGTCCGCCGTACACCACCGGGCACATCCATCTCGGCACGGCATGGAACAAAATTTTAAAAGATTCTATTTTGCGCTACCACCGGATGAACGGCGAGAACGTGATCGACCGTGCGGGTTACGACATGCACGGGCTGCCGATCGAGGTGAAAGTCGAGCAGGAACTCGGGTTTGTCTCCAAAAAGGACATCGAGAAATTCGGCATCCATCATTTTATTGACAAGTGCCGGGACTTTGCGGTAGAGAACAAGAAACTGATGGACACCCAGTTTGAGAACCTCGGCGTCTGGCTCGATTTCCCGGACGCGTACCAGACAGTGAAACCCGAGTACATCGAAGCAGCGTGGTGGACACTCGCACGTGCTGAAGAGAAGGGGATGCTCGAACGCGGCACCCGTGTCGTGAACTGGTGCCCCCGGTGCGGGACGGCAATCGCGGATGCCGAAGTGGAGTACTGGGACGAGACTGACCCCTCGGTCTTTGTGAAGTTTCCCCTCAAAGGAAAGCCCGGCGAATACCTTGTCATCTGGACAACAACACCGTGGACACTTCCCGCAAACGTCGCAGTCGCTGTGGCAAAGAACTTCGAGTACGCTCGGGTTCTGGCAAAGAAAGGCGGCATCGAAGAATATCTCTGGATGGCAGAACCCCTCGTCAAGTCGGTACTGAAAAAGGGACGGTACCAGGACTTCTCAATTCTTGAGAAGAAGCCGGGCGCTGCCCTTGTCGGCTGGGAATATGACTCTCCGCTCGCAGAACAGGTGCCACTCCAGCGCGAGATCGCTCACAAAGTCGTCTGTGCAGATTTTGTCGCGATGGAGAACACCGGGATGGTGCATATCGCACCGGGTCATGGCTGGGACGACTACGTGCTCGGGACGAAGGAAGGCTTGGCGATAGTCTGCCCGGTTGATGGTGCAGGAAAATTCCAGGAAGAAGCCGGCGAATTTGCCGGTCAGTATGTCCGGGACTCCAACCAGAACGTGCTTGCTGCACTTGGTGACTACCTGCTCGCACAGGAAAAAGTTGTTCACCGGTACGGGCATTGCTGGCGCTGCAAGACACCAATCATCTTCCGGGCGACTTCGCAGTGGTTTTTAAAAGCCTCGGAGATGCGCGAGCTCATGCTGTCAGAGGTTGCAAAGGTGACCTGGTATCCCGAATGGGCTGGGAGCGCACGGTTCTACGACTGGATCAAGGAAGCCCGTGACTGGTGCATCTCCCGGCAGCGGTACTGGGGCATCCCGATCCCTGTCTGGGTCTGCCCGAAGTGTTCAAAGTACCGGGTCATCGGGACCATTAAAGAACTCGAAGATGCAAGCGGCAAGACAGTAACAGACCCACACCGCCCGTTCGTGGACGAGATCACCGTCCCGTGCAGTTGCGGGGGAACGATGCGGCGGGTTGAGGACATCTTTGATGTCTGGTTCGACTCCGCAGTCGCTTCATGGGCAACGCTCGGGTTCCCGCGAAAGACCGCAGAGTTCGATGCGTACTGGCCTGCTGACTTCATCACCGAAGGACAGGACCAGACACGGGGCTGGTTCTACTCGCAGCTGGGCGCCAGCACGATCGCATTTGGCAGGGCGCCTTACAAGAGCGTCTGCATGCATGGGTTCGCGCTCGATGCGGAGGGCAAGAAGATGTCCAAAAGCCAGGGGAACGTCGTTTCACCAGAAGAGGTCATCGCAAAAGTCGGTGTGGACGTCCTCAGGCTCTATGTCCTCTCGTCGTCCGCTCCGTGGGACGACCTGAAGTTCAACTGGGACGGCGTCAACACGATCAATCGTGCGGCAAACATCCTCTGGAACGTGTACCGGTTCCCGGTCCCGTACATGATCCTCGACCATTTCGAGCCGCAGTCAAAGAACGGCGTATGGGATGGGACATTTATCGCGTCGCACCGCGGCGAGTTGCCGGACGAGGACCGCTGGATCGTTTCACGGGTGAACTCGGTGGCGCTTGTCGTGGATGCAGCGATGAAGGAATGCCAGCTCCACCGTGCGACACGGGAACTCATAAACTTCATATTAGAAGACCTCTCGCGCTGGTACGTCCAGCTCGTCCGCCCCCGAATGTGGCTGGAAGGCGAATCACAAGAGAAGCAGTTCGCGTACGAGACGATCTATTACGTGATGCGCCGGCTTGTCGGGCTCACTGCACCGTTCTGCCCGCATATCACCGAGGAGATATACCGGAACATCCGCTGCCCCAAGGATCCGTCGAGCGTGCACCTGCTTGACTGGAACGCGGGCGAACCAACCCTCATCGACGCCGAACTCGAGCACGCGATGGAACTCATCCGCTCGTTTGACGACGCAGTGCAGAACGCCCGTCAGGCTGGCAAACGCAAGTTGCGCTGGCCCATCTCGGAAGTGGTCGTGGTCACAAACGCCGATGCAGTAAATGCCGCCATCGCCCGGCTGAACCCTGTCTGCATGGACCGGGCAAACGCCCGTAAAGTCTCTGTCGTCATGGGGCGCTGGGAACGGATTGGGTGGCACGCGGAGCCGGTGATGAAAGCGCTGGGACCCGTCTTTGGCAGGAACGCACCAAAGGTGAAGGCAGCGATCGAGAAGGCGGACGGGAATGCCCTGAAAGCAGCGATCGATGCCGGGCAGGCATTCACCCTGACCGATGGCGATACCCGGTACGAGATAGGCGCACCGCAGGTGACCTTCACGGAAAAGCTTCCCGCCGATGTCTTCTCCGCCCCGATGACAGATGCCACCGTGTACGTGGACGTGGCACTCACTCCTGACCTTGAAGCGGAGGGATATGCCCGTGAAGTGATCCGTAGGATTCAGGAGATGCGCCGGCAGCTCGATCTTGCGGTTGAGGACTTCATCGTCGTTGATGCGGCAGTGGCAGATACGCGGATCTGCGAACTGGTGGGGGGGAGCTGGCGAGAGGGGATCACAGAAGAGGTGCGGGCTCGGGCACTCGCACTCCACAACACATCCGAACCTGCTCCAACAGCGCCAGCGTACCAACTCACAAAAGAGTGGGATGTCGAGGGCATCGCAATGACGATTGGGATCTCAAAGGCTGAAAACTGACGTTATTTCAGGATCAATCCGCTGGATCGGTCCGGTGCGGAACTCTGGACCACCACCTATGGCGGCTGGTCTGGAGAAAGGGCATGCTCCATCCAGCCAACGAGCGACGGGGGATTTGTGATCGTGGGGACGACGACTTCGTATCCGGTCGTGGATACTTCACACACCGAACGCGTGGTACCGCTATTCATTTTGTTCACCGCAATCCTTGTCGTCAGCTTAATCGTTACCCTTCGCAAAGAGATCAAACAGAGAAGTTGGTAATCGTGACGAGAAACCGGATCATCATTTTCTTTTTACTGCTGGTTGCGATTGTGGTAATTCCGATTGTGGACGCGGAGTACAACTATACACCATCCGAGACATGGAAGTATCCGGGTGTGCCCGAGCATTATATCCCGCCGGAATATTTTAAGGATGCAAAACCAGCGACTCCCATTTCCGAGTCGGAGATGATTAGCATCATCATCTCCGGGCAGACGTTCGAGCGGTTCACCCGGGGAGAGCAACCCGGCATTCTCGCTGTTCCAGTCTCATACCTGGACTTTTCGGTGAATTTTACCAATTCCTCATCGTCCCCGACATGGCATTATGAAAAAAACCTCGCGCCGGATGAGCCGGTCGCCATGATCCGTATGCCCGGCACGATGTATGACCGCCTTTTGTCGATGTCGGATGGGAAAAATCTGGAACTGCCGGTATCTGCGTATGTCCGGCAGTATAACAACCTCACCGACCTCCACGTACAGATTAATCCTGAAGGTATGAACGTGAAGGCTACCACACCGGTGAGTGATGAACCGGGAACGAGACCGTCCCAGACAGTCCCAACTGTTATCATAACGACGTCCCGTATCCAGCCGGCATCCGGCACGCAACCCGCACCGCTTCCGGTTATACTTGCGGTAGCCGCACTTGGATGTGTTGGTACACTTGGGATTATCAGAAAAATGAGGTATAACTATGCCGAAAAGGATCAATGAGAACAATCTCTCTTATCTGACTGGAGCTTTGGCATTCCTGATCTTTTCAACATATTTTGTCAGTATCGTCCTGTATGGACGAACAGGAGTTTCTGAACCGTTCATCATCTTTGGAATCCTGGTGTTTTTTTGCCTCGTAACAATCTACTTAAAAAAGAAATACCCGGTAAAAAAGGTCGTCATTGCGATCGGAGTAGGCTTTTGTTTTTCTCTTCTGGTTCTGGTTATGACGGTATTGATTGGCACTTCGCTGGTCAATGATCTGTCTCCCTCACCATCCGGTACTTTTCCCACACCAAAACCCACACCTGTCCCGGCCATAATTCCAATTACGGCATTGGGTGTCTGTGCTGTTGCCGCCGCATTCTTCAGGAGATCCCTATGAAAAAGTCTTATATTATGAAACCGGGTCACTTTTGGTTATTTGCCGGAACACTCCTCCTCCTTGGTTTCTGCATGATAATTCCGGGTTGCATTACCGGCCAGAATAATAACCTCACAGCCGCAGAGCTGGGAACTGCCTTCCTGGATCATGCCGCCGGGATCCATGATTACCGTTCGGAATATACTTCAACAACGGACGGCAGGGTACGGTTCGACTGGAAAGCGCCCTCACTCTACCGGATGGAATATACCGGATCCCAAAATACAGCGCCGGGAACGATCATTGTCATGAACCGGACAACTGCCGTATGGTATGATGCCGGGCAAAAGACCTACCGGGTTGAACCCGATATCAGATTTCTTCCCCAGCATGATTACCAAGCTATGGTACAGCAGATTGTCCGGGACGGGCAGTTTACCCTTATTGGCCGGGATACCATAAACGGCCATACCGTCTATGAGATTGAAGTTCTCACGGAACCCTGGTCAACCCGGTATACGACCTATGTGAGTACAAAAGTGCGGGCATGGATAGACCCTGCATCGGGACTTGCCTGGAATATTTCCACGTATTACCCGTCAGATACCGTCAACAACATCATCCGGTATGAAATCCTTGAGGCTAATTCCGGTATTTCTGACAATCATTTCATATTCATCCCGCCGGAAGAATCCGCGACCCAGTGCGGCAATAATTTTCAGGGATCAAGTGCGGAGAATTTCGACACGGTAAATCTTTCACTGGCACTCCAGCCGGGCTGCATGGACTGCACGGATGCACTGCTGACCCGGCCGGTCGGGGGGTTCAATGGGAATCATCTCCTGGTATTGCTGGTCACGTGGAATGGTTCTTCGCTGGTTGCGGACCCCAATTCGTCTGGGGAGATCCGGTATACCTTCTATGCACGGGAAATGCCCCCGGGAAAGGTGAAGTACCGGATCACCCGGGTTGCAGGACTGTATGCTACCCAGGCAATGCCGATGCCCGAAGGGGTTACGGTCAGCATTGCACCCGATGAGATTGTGACGCAGCCGGGCCAGGTGTATGTCTCGAACGTCACGGTGCGGATCAGCCCGGATACCTTCCCCCGCAGTACGGGACAGTTCTGGATCTATCTTCATGCCGATGCCGGAGATGCAATCGCCGATGACTGGGTCAGGGTATCGTTCAGCGACGGGTCTTTCGTGAGTGGACGCGGGCATTTTTATACGAGTGGCGGGGGTTACTGCCAGGATCTTCTGGTGGTCCGGCAGGGTGAATCCGGTCATATCCCGTTCAGCATCTGGACCGGGGAACTCGATACCGGAAATGTGACGCTGGGACTGGTCACCAGCCCGTGCATGGTCGATCACGGGCCGTTACGGCCGGACGAACGACCCTCATGGCCGGCAGGAATCCATGCAACTATCACACCGGATCAATTCACCGGCAGGAGTTTTGCCAGTTATCTTTCAGATATTTCGTTTGATATCGATCCACATGTTCAACCCGGGGATTATTGCTTCAGCGCAATTCTCCGGACACCCACCGGGGGAAGCGATTATGCTCCGTTCACGGTCCGGGTAATTCCGGGGGTATCGTGATGGTTGCTGGGGATGTATGCATGATGGAAAGAATGTGGCAGATTGGTGTGAAGACATGCAGACAATAAAAACAATGCACTGTCGGGGAAGATGCGATGCTGGCAAACGAGAGAGGTGCCGGGTTCCATGAATAAACTCCTGTGGCTGGTTCCGACAGTGCTTATATCGTGTATGCTTAGGATCTGCATCCCCTCTCAAAAACTATCGGAGGAACCATGAAACTCTTGTATGTCCCGGTCATCGTTCTGGCAATTGCTCTCCTCGCAGTATTGCCTGTGTGTGCTGATGATAGCCACGGCACGGAGTCCGGGAAGAATACCAGTGAATCCTTTTTCATAACACTTGATCCCATCGGGGACCATTATTCAGGAGATACGATTCTCATGCAGGGATCGACGAACATCCCTGTCACGGATAAACTTCTGGTCAAGATATATACATCATCATATCATCCCGGCATTCACGGTATCGAGTATGGGATATCCCAGACTGTTGCGATAATGCCCGGAGGAAATGGTACTACGAACCGCTGGTCGATCGAAGTGAATACGAATGACTGGCGTCAGGATGAGTATCTTGCAACGGTCTATCCAGACACCGATATTTATACGCACGATCATGGTTACGCCGTAGGGCTGTTCAACCTCTTTGCGGCAGATAAACGACCGGCAGAGACCCTGACAACGGTAGCAACAGCCCTTCCACCTTTACCGGTTCAGGAAACGATCCTTGTGACGCCGCCACTGATCGCCCCCACGCGGCCCGTGTCGCTTTCCACAATGATTACCCTTACCGCGATTGGTGCAATGCTGATAGTTTCAGGAATTAAAAAAGAAAAATACAAGTGACCCATGCCCGATACGAACGATCCGGAAACCCCGTTTACCTGCCCGCGATGCGGTTACCAGGACAAGACTTTTCACGAGTTCTGCCCCGAGTGCCAGCGCCCGTACTTCCGGGATTACATCGATACCCAGTTCTTCCCGCGTGACCCGAACCCCCAGGGAATCTATAAAGGAAAGTTCTGGGCCCGGGTATTTCTTGTGTTGATGTTCATCGGACTGGCGCTCGGGATTCTCGCGTCGTTTCATATTATCTAGGAGGAAAAATACTCATGAATCTTACCGACCGAAGATTGTGGGAAAAGATCGTGATTGCCGTGTGCTGCGCGATCATTATTACCGGTGCAGCGGTTTTTGTCTTCAGCCCGGGGCATAGGATGTATGCATGAACCCGTTTATCGATATTCCCCTGATAGGGCCCCTGTTTGGCTTTTTTATCGTCTTCCTCATCCCGCCGCTCCTTGTCGGGGGATATGCACTGCTCCTGTTTACCGCAATCAACCGGATCCCCCGGCGCTCTGTCAGGCTGCTTGTCGCTGGTGCCATCGCAGTCATCCTGTCACTGGCAAATTATTCCTATGAAAATTTCCTGCGGACTGCTTTGACTGCCGGCCAGTTCATTTCGCTTGGCTCCTCCTCCTTTTATATTACCGCATTTCTCGGCCTGACCATCATGGCATCAGGAGCGATCTTTGCCTGGCATCTCATGGCAGTTCACCTCCGGACAGAGCGCCCCCGACTGGTTTTTTTTGTCTGTTTTGTCATCTCATTCCTTTCTGCGTTCCTGATGGGATTTGCTGCGCTGTTCGGCCCGGCTGCGAACGGCAACATAATGGCGGAACTCAATCCCCAGGTCACTGATACCCTCTTCCAGATGTTCCGGTTTTTTGAGATGGTGCTGTTCGGGCTGGTAGTTTTGGGGCTGTACATATTCCTGCGCGAACTGCTGCAGAGAACTGCCGGCACGCAACACAATTACCTTGTATATCTTGCCGTGCCCATCATCGCGATCATCCTGTTCACCCCGTTTTGTATCGGGTGCTGTGCCATAAGCCTTTCATATATTTTTGAAGAGATCCGTTCGGCGGCCATCCGCCGGATACTGGTTATTGCCGTTCCGGTTGCTCTTGCTTTTATGGGGTATTGGCTCACGCAGGTATTGGGCATTCTCAGTCCGGAGAATGCGGGGCTGGTTGCTTTTACCCTTCTCGCGTTTGCGGTTATTACGCCATTGTATCTCTTCGCGCCGTCATTTGACCGAATCAAGGCCAACAGGATGTGGATTATCGCCGGTGCAATCTTTACCGTCAATATTTCGGAATTTTTTAAGAATCTCTTACCGGCTACGGGTTTTCCTCCGGAAGTTCCCTCCTTGTTCTCCTTATACATAATCGCGGTGGTAGTTGCCTGCCCCGTGCAGGGTGTGATTCTCCGGGCACTGGAAGTGGACGGGAAACGGACGCATGGGATGGGGGAATAATTTATGAAGAAAAAAATTGTTTCAGTTATCATTACCAGCAGCATTATTGCCGGGCTGATCATCTGCTTCCTGCTGGGCACAGGGTGCACATCAACGCCGGCAAACCTTACTGCACAAGATATTGCAGGGAAATTTGTACACCAACAGGATACTTTGCAGGATTTTTCGGCAACGGTCGATATTGCCATGATATCCTACCCGAACGCGGACCGGTTCCAGGTACAGAAAAAGAACCCGTACAGTTACCGGCTCGAGTATCTCCTGTCGGGA
>JAPKXU010000293.1 GCA_026394655.1 Methanoregula sp.
GTGTCCAGCATACCTGAAATCAGCTTCAGGTTGTGCCGTGGTGCAGAGGTGGCGATGGTCCCTATCCGTTTTGGCTCTTCGTGGATGGCGCCGTTCGGGCAAACCAGTGTGCACCCGCTGCAGGAGTGGCAGAGCTCGGGAAAGAAGAGGACCCGGTCACGCAGCACGGTGATCGCGCCATACTGGCAAAACTCCCCGCACCGCCCGCAGTAATCGCAGAGGGTTTTATCGACAACCGGCACCGGCACGGTTACGTCCGTAGTCGTGGCAGGTGCCGGAAAGAAGAGGTGAAGGTTGGGCTCTTCAACATCGCAGTCAACGAGAGTAACCGGTTCAGTACAGGAAACGGTGAAGGCGAGATTTGCCGCCACCATACTCTTGCCGGTACCGCCTTTCCCGCTTGCAACTGCAAGTCTCATATTTCAGCCTGCTGTTCATTCATCGGCACGATCTCCCGCTCGTGTACGTTCCTCTGCATCATCCTACTATGAGCGTACAAGAGTATTGTTGGTGAACTGATCGAGTGCATCCTTTACCGATCCGCCGGCGGCGTACGTGTACATCGCAATCCCCGCAGCAACAAGTACTTCACGGGCATTCCCGCCAACCTGCCCGCTGATCAATGCCTTAACGTCGTGCGCGATAAGTATCTGGGCGGCTTTGGGACCAACGCCTCCCCCACTATCGGCATACGGGTTCTGGATCGCCTCAAAGGATCCGTTCTCGCTCTCCACAATGATAAAATATGGTGCACGCCCGAACCTGTCCTCGGCAGTAGTGTCGAGGGTTGCACCTTGTGCGGTAATACAAATCTTCATGGTCTCAACCTTTGATTATTACTCATATGAGCATAATTGGTTAAACGTATTGATCGTACTGGTATCTGATACAGTTAATCCAATGCGATTGCAGCTACCGCGTCTTTGACGGTACCTTCACCGTTGAATATATGGATTGAAATATCCGCACCTTTGAGAAGATTGCGCGCATTCTCGCCAATCTCTCTGGTGATTACTGCTTCAATTCCACTCATTTTCAGTAACCGTACCGTATTCTGACCAATCTTGGCATTACTGATAACAAATCCATTCCGGATCGCTTCCGAAAAGCCAGTCCCGGTAGTATAGAGAATAAAGTATGGTGCCCGTGCAAAATGGCGTTCGAATGCACTTTCCAAGGTCGCACCCCGGGCCGTGATACAGATTTTCATGATCTCTACCTTTGGTTATTACTCATATGCGCATAATCGTATTAAGGTATGGATACCGGCAGGATTATCATGGAGGGTATTTTCTCTGTCAGCTTATTCGACGTGCCTGCACATAATTTGAGATAGTATAAACAATTTTTATCATCTTGTAGGAAGACTGTTGATCTATTATGGCAACAAAGGAAGTATTTCACGGTGTCCCGGGTATCCTGCGCCCGTTTAAGGAACTTGTCGAGTCAAAGGGATTGAAAAAAGGCGAACAGATCGTTTATTACGGGGTTCCGGGTACCTGTACGCCGTTCGTTGAACTGCTCGGGTTTGCTATCCGCTCACTTGAACTGGAACAGGTATTCGTGCCAATGGTAGATGAGAGTAAGGCAAAAAAAATTGATAATGTTCCGGATGTTGGCATGCAGGCACGCATTGCCTCAATCAACCTGAAACCCAAAGTGATAGTCGTCATGGGCGGGCTCTCCATGCCCAACGTGCCAGTGAAGGCAGAGCAGGTGAAAACCGTTCTTGACAAACATCCCGGTGTGACGGTGATCGGGGTCTGCTTCATGCGTATGTTTGAAAAAGCCGGGTGGCTCAATACAATTTCATTCGATTGCCTGATCGATGCGAATATTGATCCAGTCGAGGTCACAAAAAAATCTTGAATCCAAATTTTTTTGAATGTGGACAATGTGCTGTTTTACCGGCGAATGCAAAGCTCGATTTACGAAGTCAGTGATGGCAGGCTGTGATGAGAGTGGTATGATGGCATACTGAGTAGGGGAAAGCGGACGACTCATCACGGGGAATCATCGTTTACTTTTTTGCCAGCTTTTTGAGGGTTTCTTCCGGAAGCATCTTTGCAATGCTCATCTTTGTCGGACAGCGACCCAGCTTCAGCCCGAGTTTCTTTGCCTCGTCCTTGAGCACTT
>JAPKXU010000224.1 GCA_026394655.1 Methanoregula sp.
GGTACTGGAAGTACTTGATGAACTTGTCGAAGTACTGTCCGATGTTGCTGCATGTGCGGTTGATACGATCAGCAACAATAAAATAAAACTGAAGATAGTGATCTTTCTTCGCATAATTCCTCCTTTTTTATGTACGTCAGAAATCTGTCGTTGTTTCATCATGGCAGAAGATTTTTTTAGTCTGTTTTACCGGATATGCAAATAACTGACCAAATCTACTTCCTGCTGGGTGAATATCTGCACTACCGTGCACCTTGGATATATTATATTTACATCACGAGAGTAGTCCAATCATTGATGAAAAATGGTGATAATTAAACCAGGCGGTTAACAATATCCGAATCCGGAGATCTTCCCGGTTTTTCAACTTTTTCGGTAGTGCCCAAGGCGAGATTGATACATTAGGAAAATATATTTCCATCAGTTTGCAGGAATAATTGCAATCCCATTTGAATCAAATTACAATTTTGGCAAAATTTTTCTTGGTTTCTTATCTAAACAAGAGAAATGCTAAACAATAAATTTATATATTTGTGTATCAAATTATATTTAAATATTTCTTGGCAAATGATGAAAGTTACCCCCACTGAAAAGTGATGAGGCAGGTGTCTGATGCCGCAACGCTCAACGGAAGAGAAGCGAAAGGAACTCTGTCGCATCTCGTATCCCGTAACTCCCTTTTTGCGCCTCGTGCTCTGAGAACTGCGTAGTTGTATCCTGCTCTTTTCCCCAGATCACAAAAGGCACCGGTTCACGGGAGTGCGTCTTTATGCTGATCGGCGTGGGATGATCGGGGAGCACCGCGATCACACCGTCAAACTGCTCGTGGATCATACCGACGACATCATCCACGCGTTCTATTGCACGCACCTTCTCCTCCACACTGCCAAGGTGCCCGGCTTCATCCGGGGATTCGATGTGAAGGTACAGGAAATCGAGATGCCGGATTGCATCAAGCGCATATCGTGCCTTCGCTTCGTAATCGGTGTCAAGATAACCGGTTGCACCGGGCACATCGATCACTTCCATCCCGGCACACCGCGCAATCCCCTTCAACAGGTCAACCGCCGAGATGATACCGCCGTTCTTCCCATATTTATCTTTAAAGGGAGGAAACGAGGGTCGCCGCCCGCCGCTCCATGACCAGATCTGTGTCGCTGGGCTTTTTCCCGCTTCTGCCCGTGCGAGGTTGACCGGATGACGGGCAAAAACCTCACGGCTCTTTGCCATGCTCGAAAGGAGGAGCGGGGCATCCCCGCCAGTTGGCAGGTGCCCTGCGATATCCTGCCCCACGATGTCATGCGGGGGCGTGGATATGGCACCCTTTCCCTGTGGGACAACGAGGAGATTGCGGTAACTTACGCCGGCTTTTATGGTTACGTCGGGAAGAGCCGGGGCAAGCGCGGCAAAGAGTGCTGCCCCTTCAGTGCTTGAGATGTGTCCAGCGGAGAAGTCTGCCATGCCCCCATCTTTAACCGTGACAAGGTTGCAGCGATAGGCAACATCTGTGGGAGAAAGGTCAATGCCCATACTCATCGCTTCCAGTGGTCCCCTCCCGGTGTAGTAGCGCTCTGGTGCGTACCCGAGAATGGACATATTAGCAATATCGCTGCCTGCTTCGTATCCATCCGGGATTGTGCGGAGCTGCCCGCATGCACCTTCGGCAGCAAGCCGGTCCATATGGGGAGTCCGGGCGTACTCAAGCGGAGTCTTTCCCCCCAGTTCCGGGATCGGCTCATCCGCCATACCGTCCCCGAGAATAACGATATACTTCATGATCACCGCATCTGCTTTTGTTTACCGGCTGCCCAGCATCGCACGGGTGGCGATCCGCACGCTCTCCTGTGAGCCGATCCTGGGTTTCCACCCCAGCGCTTTGATCTTCTCAACCCCGAGTTGCATCTTTGGCACATCGCCTACCCACCCGCGAGTCCCGCCAGTAAACCGCTGGCGGACTTTTTCGAGGTGCATTTCAACAGCCACAATATCGGCGATCGTCTTCACATCGATCCAGTCTTCAGACCCGATATTGAACGTATTGACCGGATCTTTTGCATGCCCGACTGCATAGAGCATCGCTTCTACGCACGCATGCACTTCAAGGTAGGACTTGGTCTGCCGCCCGTCACCAAGGATCTCCAATTTGGCAGGGTTGTTTTTAAGTTTCTGGATAAAGTCCGTGATTACGCCATGCCCGCTCCGTTCCCCGATGATATTGGCGAACCGGAACACCCATGACCGCATGTCAAAGGAATGGCAATAGGCAGAGATCAACGCTTCGCAGGCGAGTTTCGATGCGCCGTAGACCGAGATCGGTTCGAGCGGTGTGTAGTCTTCCGGTGTCGGGATGACCGTTGCCTCCCCGTAAATCGTGGAGGTAGAGGTGAACACTATTTCACGCACGCTATGGGTGCGCATCGCTTCGAGCACCCGGTAGGTTGCGAGAATATTATTTTGTATCGTCGGATCCGGGGTCACTGCGCTCTGCCGGACATCCGGATCTGCTGCAAGATGATAGACCCGGCGGGCGCCGGTTAAAGAATCCTGCCAGCCTTCAGTTAAGAGGTCGACTTTTCTCAACCGCACTTTACCGCTCTTTATGTGACGGTCGATTGTTTCCGTCCCATTGACCGAGAGATTATCGATGACCAGCACTTCGTTTCCCTGTGCCACAAGGGCATCCACCAGATGGGAGCCGATAAAACCGGCACCGCCTGTCACGACATCAAACATCTATACTAATTATGTGATCAATGCTATAGGATTACTGCTATGTTTATCGGGATCGATCACGGCACGACTGCGATGCGGTTCAGTGGTGAGACCGGGCAGTTCAAAGTGACGCGCGAAGATGCGCGAGGGTTCACCGTTGCCACGCTCTCGCAGATATGTCCCCTTCATGAGATTGAGGGGATTGCCCTCTCGTACTCGATGGGTGACGGTATCTCTGCCATTACGGATATAAAAAAGGTCAAAAACCGGGGGATCGTGAACCGGGACGGCGCTGGTAAGCACATCGGTGGCGGCACACGGGTCTACGACGAGGTGGCGAAAAGTGGCATTCCCACGGTCGTGATTCCCGGCTTGCACCGCAAATCCCCAACGGATCCACGGTTCAAGGCATACTCACACCAGGCAAGCCCGGAGAAGATCGGGATCGCATACGAAGTCTGTGACGCCCTTGGTGCAGATGTCGTGGTCTCTGACGTGAGTTCCAACACGGTCACGCTCCTTGTCACTGCAGGAAAACTCGTGGGTGCGTTCGATGCCTGCTGCTTTGCCCCGGGTACCCTGCACGGTGCGCTGGATGTGGACGCGATCCGTCGGGTGGATGCAGGAGAATGCACGGCGAACGAAGCCTTCCAGCATGCGGGGGTTAACTTCACCCTCCCGGCGCGGGATCAACTGCGGGCGATTGCGCTGTTCTCGGCGATGGAATGCGCGGCGCTCCTTCTTTTGAATGACCGGGCACGGGTAGCTCTTGCGGGAACACTGGCGCCACTCATCGCGCCGGAAGTGGGGGCGCTCCTATACCGCGACGTGACCACGTACGATGAATGGTGCGCCTCGCGGGGACTGGCAAAGATCGCCCGTGACGTCTTTAGTGGGACTCCGGAGATCCTCGGACTGGATACGGATCTCTAGATTTATATTGATTTATCATGTAAGATTATTGGGGATTTTTCTTGAGAGAGTTACGCATCCACGGCAGAGGGGGTCAGGGATCGGTCACCGCTGCGGAATTGATCGCTGTCGCTGCCTTCGAAGGTGGCGTCTTTTCACAGGCGTTTCCGGCATTCGGCGTTGAACGGCGCGGCGCGCCGGTCCAGGCATTTGTGCGGTTTGATGACAAAATGATCCGGAAACGAAGCCAGATCTACGAACCGGATTATATCATCGTTCAGGACAGCACGCTCATAAAGGACGTGAATGTTTTTCTGGGAGTAAAGAAGGGCGGGATCGTGATCGTGAATACTGAGAAGGCGCCGGACTACAAAGTGCCCGACGGGGTTAAGCTCATCACCATCGATGCGACTTCGATCGCGCTCAAGGTAATCGGGCTCCCGATCACGAACACCTCGCTCATGGGTGCTTTCGCCGCAGCAACCGGCGAGATCAAGTTTTCAGCGCTGGAGAACGCGCTCAGGCACCGGTTCCCGAAGGAACTTGCAGAGAAGAACATCGAAGCGGCACGACAGGCGTTTGAAACCGTCAAGAGGGCAGCATAATGGCGCTTGCAGTCGGATGCCGGGCAAGACCCGGCAAAGCACGGGACAACAAGACGGGTTCGTGGCGTGTGTTCAAACCCTCATTTGACCATGAGAAATGCACCCAGTGCGGGACATGCAAGACGATCTGCCCGGAAGGGTGCATCAGTGAGGATACGGATGGCAAATTCATCCCGGATTACCAGTACTGTAAAGGATGCGGGTTGTGCGCCGAGGAATGCCCCGGTGAAGCAATCACGATGAAACAGGAGGAGAAGTAGATGCTCGAAATTACCGAAGGTTCGCTCGCGGTGGCGGAAGCAGTCAGGCTTTGCCGCCCGCAGGTTATCGCCGCATACCCGATCACTCCCCAGACGCACATCGTTGAAGCACTGGCTGATATGGTGGCGAACTGCAAGCTGGATGCTGATTATATCACGGTAGAGAGCGAGTTCTCCGCACTCTCTGCCTGCCTTGGGGCGAGTGCAGCGGGTTCCCGTACCTACTCCGCAACCACTTCGCAGGGGCTTGCGCTGATGTTCGAGGTCTGCTTCAATGTCGCCGGGATGCGCCTGCCTATCATTATGACGATTGCTAACCGGGCACTCGGCGCCCCGCTCTCGATCTGGAATGACCAGCAGGATTCCATCTCGCTCCGTGACTCCGGCTGGCTCCAGTTCTATGCCGAGGACAATCAGGAAGCGACCGACCTGCACTACATCGCATACCGCGTCTGCGAGGATCCGGCTGTTGCGCTCCCGGCGTTTGTCTGCTTTGACGGGTTCATCCTCTCGCACACGTACGAGCCGGTGGAGCAGCTCAACCAGGCTGATGTTGATAAGTACCTGCCCAAGTTTGCACCAAAGGAGCGGCTCGATGCAGCAGATCCGATCAGTTTCGGGATGTATGCAACACCGGAATACTACCACGAGTTCCGGTATGCGCATGACAAGGCACTCAAAGATTCAGCTGCGGTGATAAAAAAAGCAGGAGAAGAGTTTAAAAAGTTGTTCGGCAGGGATTACGGCGCGATGGTCGAAGGCTACCTGCTCGATGATGCTGAGACCGTTATCGTGGCAATGGGCTCTATCTGCGGTACTACCAAGGACGCAATCGACGAGATGCGGGCAACAGGAAAGAAGGTTGGGCTCCTGAAGGTACGGGTCTTCCGCCCGTTCCCCTCAGAAGAACTGTCGAAGGCGCTCGCCGGTGCGAAACGGATCGCGGTGCTGGACAAGAACATCTCGCTCGGTTCAAAGGGTGCGCTCGCGCTCGAGATCAGGGATGCGCTCTATGGGTCTCGTGTTTCCGTCTTCGGTTACATCATCGGGCTTGGTGGCAGGGACGTGAGGAAAAAAGACATAAAAGAGATTGTTGCCCTTGCAGAGAAGGGGCAGGGCGATATATTCTACGGGCTTCGTAAGGAGGTGCTCTGAAATGGTGAATAAAGATCTTGAACTCTTTGACTGCGGGCACCGTGCCTGTGGGGGTTGCGGCGCGGCACTTGCCGCCCGTCTGGTCTTAAAAGGTGCCGGCACCAACACAATCGTCGTTTCCGCTACGGGGTGCATGGAGGTGTTCTCAACACCGTATCCCGAGACCGCGTGGAAAGTCCCGTGGATCCACTCGCTCTTCGAGAATGCGTCAGCAGTTGCGTCCGGTGTTGTGGCATCCTTACAGAAGCAGGGTCGGACCGAGAAGGTGATCGTGATGGGCGGTGACGGAGCGACCTTTGATATCGGCATGCTCTGCATCAGTGGCGCATTCGAACGCGGTCATGACCTCACGTACATCTGCTACGACAACGAGGCATACATGAATACCGGCATCCAGCGTTCCGGTGCAACGCCCTATGATGCCAGCACCACAACGAGCCCGGCAGGCTCCTGCTCGTTCGGGAACAAGCGCCCGAAGAAGGATATGCCGCAGATCCTCGCGGCGCATGGCGCTCCTTACGTGGCAACTGCATCCATTGCGTACCCGATGGATCTTATGCAAAAAGTGGAGAAAGCGATCAATACACCCGGTCCCTGCTACGTGCAGCTCCATGCGCCCTGCTGCACCGGATGGGGGTTCGAGGGTGAGCAGACGGTTGCCATCGCCAAGCTTGCGATCGAGACTGGTCTCTGGGTGAACTATGAGATGATCGATGGCAAGGTGACGAAGGTGAAGAAGGTGGTCAGAAAACCCGTCGAGGAATACTTAAAGACCCAGAAAAGGTTCCGCCACCTGTTCAAGCCAAAGCGACAGGATGCCGAGATTGCGGCGATCCAGGCAATCGCTGACAAGAATGCCGAGAAGTACGGCATCGATATAAAACTGAAGAAGGAATAATCCTTTTTTTTATTTTAGGAAAAATTTTTTTAATTGCAAACTATAGTTTATAGTATATGCCAAAAGCAGCACGTGTGATTCAAATCACGGATCGCCAACATCAGCATACTCCTGCAAATGCTGTACCTCGCAAGAAGGTACAAGTAACAATCCTCAGAACCACCATCCAGATCACTCTGCTGACAAAAACGACCCTTGACCAGGTTAAAGAGATGGAACACCTGGACACCTATGACGATGCCATCAATTTCCTGTTCAGAGAACGAAGAAAGAGCTTACCTTCGACTTTTGGGTGTATGCCCGATAGCGGGCAGTTTGAGCGGGAAGAGGAGGATGATCCGTATCGCTTACCTTCTTGATTCGTGGGTATGGATCGCGCATTTTGAGGGCAGATCCCAGGAAGCACGCTATTATATTGAGGGTATGGAGGATCTCTGCATGTCAGCAATTACTATTGCGGAAGTTACGCAAAAGTATTCCAGCTATGGTGAGAACAAGGTGCAAACCCGTATTAATGATATGCTCAAACGATGTCCCATGATACCCGTTGATCGGAAAATTGCTACTATGGCGGGGATGTTACGCCATCGGGAGATTGATGGAGGGATAGCCGATGCAATCATACTCGCCACTGCAAGGATTGGACACCACACTATTGTGACTGGTGACCGGCACTTCAGGGATTTGCCTGGTGTCGTGTTCATCGAGGACATCTGATACTACCAACACTGCGATTCGGTTCCAATTGCTCTTGGACAACCTGCCAAAATGGCAGAGACTGATGTGATGATGGATGGGTTCGGGAAGAATGAGCATGTAAAAAGTATTCCGGGCATTGGTCGTCGCAATGATCGTGTTACTGCTGGCACAGGTTATTGATCCTGTATAACTTTCCAACTCAATCCTGGCGAAGGACATCTTCAAGTCGGTTAAGTTTGCACCGTTGTTTATGAGGGTTCAAGGATGACATCGGCAGGTTATCAGGCTCGTGATCTGGCGGTATAAAGGCACGATCACAATCGTTTTTCATCCACGACAATTTTAATAGTTTACAGTTTGACATTAGTAGGTTATCGGGCTCGTGGTCTAGCGGTATGACGTCGCCCTTACACGGCGGAGGTCGCCGGTTCGAATCCGGCCGGGCCCATCTGTTTTTGAGTGTTGCCAAACCTCCATCCATCTGCGGGATTTATTTTTTATAGTAGAGAACTCTTCATATGGCAATGAGGAAGTATATCATACTATACAAAATGTCCTCGTAAAAACGACTCAGCGGTATGATCTGCCATGTATGCGATTGAAGCTCTCTCACTGTCGAAACGGTTCGGTGACATCCAGGCGTTGTCGCATGTGGATTTCTCTGTTACGGAAGGAGAGACCTTCGGGTTTCTCGGTCCGAACGGTGCCGGGAAAACGACCACAATCCGTATCCTGACGGGAATTACTACACCCACGGAAGGGACAGCACGCATCTTTGGCAGGGATATTGTCCGGGACACCATCGCAGCACGCAGGCAGATGGGGATTGTGCATGAGACTTCCAACATCTATACCGACCTTTCTGCATGGCAGAACCTGATGTTCACGGCGGAACTCTATCATGTGAGCCGGAAAGACCGCGAGAAGCGGGGGACTGAACTTCTCGAACTCTTTGGGCTTTTCGAGCGGCGGCATGACAAGACAAACGGTTTTTCCAAGGGTATGAAACGGCGGCTCACGCTCGCCATGGGACTCATCAACCACCCCCGTCTCCTTTTCCTTGATGAACCGACCTCAGGCTTGGATGTGCAGAGCAACCTGATCATCAGGGACGTGATCCGCGAACTCAACGAGACCGGGGTAACGGTCTTTCTCACGACCCACAATATCGAAGAAGCAAACCTTGCCTGCGACCGGGTGGCAATCATCAACCGGGGGCAAATTGCTGCCATCGATTCCCCTGAACGGCTCAAACATACGATCCAGAGCGTCCAGTCAATCGACGTTGCATTTGACCCGGTATCCCCGGTCCGGATCGAGGATCTTCTCCAGGTACCCCATGTAAGCGAGGTCAGAAAAAACGGGGACAAGTTCCGGCTGATCACCGAGGATCCACCCGGGGTTATTGACGGGATCATGGATTATGCGAGTACCCATCATGTCCGTGTCATCAGCGTCAATACTCTCGGTCCCAGCCTTGAGGATGTCTTCATCCGTCTGACCGGACTGGACATCAGGACAAAGGGGGTGAAGACCGTTGACTGATCTCGCGGAGCATTGCGGACAGTTCTGCACGGAATTAAACGCTGCCTGGGCAATCGCCAAAAAGGATATCCTCATCTACTATCTCAAGCCGAATATCATTGTCTCCGGCTTGCTCTTTCCCCTCTTCATGTTCCTCGCATTCGCTGTAGGGAGACCGGCGGCACCTTCGGTCATGATCCCCGGGCTTATCGCGATCACGATCCTGTTCTCCGCATCCTCGATTGAACCGGTCTCCATTCCCATCGAACGGAGGATGAAGACCTTTGACCGTCTCCTATCTGCCCCGATCTCACTGCATACGGTTGTACTTGGCGAGAGCCTGAGCGGGTTTTTGTACAGCCTCGGCATTGCCTTTGTGCCTCTTATCGCAGGGTTCATTCTTTTTCCGACCCAGATCATTGGCATCGCCCCTCTCGTTGTCGGTCTCCTCCTCACGTCATTTTGTTTTGCAACAATGGGGACGCTCTTTGCCGCGTACCCCACGGAAAGCCCCGGCGATATCATGTCCATGCTGAACCTCGTGCGGCTGCCCCTCATTTTCGTTTCCGGTGTATTCATCCCCCTTGAACAGATCCCCCCTATCGGGCAGTTCGTCACGTTCCTTTCCCCCTTAACGTATGGTAACGACCTGATTAGTGCAGCATTCGCCGGGAACACCCATTTTAACCCGCTTATCGATATCCTGATGCTCTGCATATTCATCCTGATCTTCCAGTTCGTGGCAAATCACCTGTATAAGAAATTTAATGAATGAGACGAATGGGAAAAGTCATCAGGATCAAAGAGGAAAAACGGTTGAGCTGCAACGATAATTCTAAAGAGACGACCGGACTATTACAATCTGATAAGAATGGGGTGATGTGCAGCAGGAGATGCTGCCTTTACGCACCAGCAGGCATTTGAACCGTAGCCTGAACTGGAGAACGACGAGATTGTGAGGTCTCCGGCAGCATCTGATGATAACTACCTGCACGCCAGTAACGGCACGGGTAATTGGGATTGAAATGGCGTAAACCATTATTATAAAAAAGGGTTATTCCTTTGGCGGCAATCCGCTTCCAATCGTAATTCCTGCCTTCTTGATCAAGAAGTACGCAGCGGAAAGCCCGATAATGATGATCCCAATGCCGATCAGTTCCGCACCATCTGTCGTCGTCGGATCTAAGAGGATCACTTTTCGTGCAATCGCGATGATGGAGAGCAGCACGACGATCTCCACATGGATCGCGTTCTCCCGGAAATATTCAAGCATCGTATCTAAGAGCTCAACGCCAATCAGCACCAGCAAAAAGACACCGAGCACGTTCGTGAGTTCGTGGTTCTCTAAAAGGAGTGGTGGGGGATTTGTCAGGCTGGTGATAAGCACCCATGCCAGTTCCCCGATTGCAAAGACCAGCACCACCATGAGCATCGCGATAAGTGCAGCGTAGATGAAGCGCTCAAATTTAGTCACCCGTTCTATGATCTTCATTGCAACTCCACAGGAATAAGATCCGGTCTCTGTGCGTCATAAAGGTTTACTACATCACCAATCACGATCACCGCCGGGGGTTTGACCCCGTTTGCCTGCGCCAGTTCACCAATACTGGCGAGAGGTCCGACGGTCACTCTCCGGTCTGTCCGGAGCCCGCGTTCGATGATCGCTACCGGCGTGGTTTTTAGTTTACCGTTCTGGATCAGGGCTGCGGCGATCTTTGGCAGGTTTGCCACACCCATCAGGATCACGATCGTACCCCGGCTCTGGGCGAGGAGTTTCCAGTCCAGCGCAGGTCTGGGTTTCGTCGGGTCTTCATGCCCGGTAAGGATGGTCACCTGCGATGCATACTTACGGTGCGTAACCGGGATCCCGACAGATGCCGGCACCGCAAGAGCGCTCGTGACGCCCGGCACCATAACGACCTCAATGCCTGCACGGTGCAGCGTCTCGCACTCTTCACCACCCCTGCCGAACAGGAACGGATCCCCTCCTTTGAGCCGGACTACCCATTTCCCCTGCCGTGCACGGTCTACCATCAATGCCTCGATCTCCGCCTGTTCGAGCGTGTGTTTACCGCCATATTTCCCGCAATCGATCTTCTCAGCCGCTTCTGGTAAGGCAGCGAGGATCTCCTCTCCGGGCAACTGGTCGTAGAGCACGACTTCAGCCTGATCGATAACCTCCTGCGCCCGTTGGGTAAGAAGCCCTATGCCGCCCGGACCTGACCCCACAAGATAGACTTTACCGTTCATACGAGATTCCCAGCGTTTTGTATGCTTCACCAATCAATCCCTGCGCACGGGTACGCAGCTCACTCCCCAGCACCCGTGCCTCTTCGATGGTCGTGATATCCTTCTCAATCCGCAGAACCCGTTTCCCGTCAAGGGAGAGCACTTCAGCGATCAGGTGCCCCGCCTTACAATAGATACCCATGGGGGTGAAACACCCGGCACCCACCTGTTCCATCACCGCCCGTTCCATAGCCACATCTGTACGGCTGACGGGATGATCGACTGCCGAGAGAATCTCCATGAGCGATGGGTCGGCACGGCTGACAACCGCGATCGTTCCCTGGTTGGGTGACGGGACGAATATCTCCGGGGGTAGTCGTTCGCCCGGGATCTCCAGCCCCAGCCGGGTCAAGCCGGCTTCGGCGAGAATGATTGCATCGTACTCCCCGGCGTGCATCTTACGGATGCGAGTATCCACGTTTCCCCGCAGGTCTTTTATCACAATACCCTGCCGGTTACGCAGGAGCTGCGCCTTCCGGCGGGTGCTGGAAGTGCCGATAATCTTTGCTGCACCCGGTGCGCCCATACAGGCAAAGAAATCTGCCGGCGAATCGCGTTTGAGCACTGCAGCGGTGAAGAGCCCGAAGGGGCGGCAGGCAGGGATGTCCTTCATGCTGTGCACTGCACAGTCAATCTCCCCGGCAAGGATGGCATCGTCCAGCGCCCGCACGAAAACACCCTGCTTCCCGATCTCGTGGAGTGGGACGTTTGTCACCGTGTCCCCCTGCGTAGTAATGATCTTTTTCTCTGCCTCGATACCCAGTGCCGCAAGCTTGTTGCATACGGTATCTGTCTGGGCAAGTGCAAGTCTGCTCCCCCGGGTTCCGACTTTTATAGACATTGTGTGTACGCCTGAATTAGGGTGGCAATATCCTCATCGCTATGGCTCACCGACAAAAAGTTCGTCTCAAACTGCGAGGGAGGCAGAAAAATTCCGCGTGCAAACATCCGTTCCCGGAATATGCCAAACGCTGCAATGTCACACTCTTTGACTTCGATATAGTTCTTCGGCGGTTCGCTCCGGAAGAAATACTTGAACATCGAACCCAGCCGGACAAATGATCCCCCGGCTCTATTCCCGATGGTCTCCTCGATCGCCCGTGACTTCTCTTCCAGCATTGCATAGGTTGTCGGGTGATCGTGCAGCCACCGGATCGTGGCGATGCCGGCAGTGAGCGAGAGCGGGTTTCCCGAGAATGTCCCTGCCTGGTACACCGGTCCCGAAGGAGCAACAAGAGCCATGATCTCACGCCTGCCCCCGAATGCTCCGATAGGCAACCCCCCGCCGATGATCTTGCCCAGCGTGGTCAGGTCCGGCTTCACGCCGTACTTCACCTGAGCCCCGCCAATACCAAGCCGGTATCCGGTGATCACTTCGTCAAAGATCAGGAGCACATCGTGTGCATGGGTGATCTCCCGCACTTCCCTGAGGTAGTTGGTTGTGGGGAGCACCGGTCCGATATTGCCCATCACCGGCTCGATAATGAGGGCGGCAACATCGTTGTGCTTTGACAGGAGCGTTTCCAGCGCCTCCGGGTCGTTATACGCCACCTGACGGGTATGGGCAACCAGTGCGGCAAGCACACCGGCAGAGTCCGGGACACCGAGAGTGGTTGCACCAGATCCTGCCTTGACAAGCACTGCGTCGTGGGCTCCATGGAATCCCCCCTCGATCTTAACGATATCTTTTTTCCCGGTAAATCCCCGTGCGAGCCGGATTGCTGCCATCGTCGCTTCGGAACCGCTCGAAACAAAACGCACCATGTCCATGCATGGGTGGTCGCCCGTGATCAGTCGTGCAAATTCCGGTTCGAGAGGGGAGGGTGTCCCATACAGCCAACCTTTGTCGAGCTGTGCGGTGATGGCAGCTTTTATTGGAGATGCAGCGTGCCCGAGGATCAGCGGACCGTACGCCATGCAGCAGTCAATGAGGGTAGTGCCGTCAACCGTGAAGAGCTGCGAACCATTCGCACGAGCAGTGTAAAACGGGTATGGCTTGATCGCCCGCACCGGACTGGAAACCCCGCCGGGCATCAACTGCTGTGCCTGCCGGAAGAGTTCTTCACTCTTCATCGAGCCACCTGCATACATCGGATGCAAAATAGGTGATGATGAGGTCTGCCCCGGCGCGTTTGATACAGATCAGGCTTTCGAGCACGGTCTCGCGCTCCTTGATCCAGCCCTGTGCTGCCGCTGCTTTTATCATGGAATATTCCCCGCTCACCTGGTACGCTGCGACAGGAAGACCGAGCGTGGCTATCCCGGCAAGCACGTCAAGGTAGAAACCGGCGGGTTTCACCATCAGGATATCTGCCCCCTCATCCATATCCATGCGGGATTCGAGATATGCCTCCCGGCTGTTGCCCGGGTTGAGCTGGTATGTCGTCCGGTCACCAAATTCGTACCCGGATCCGGCTGCCTCGCGGAATGGTCCGTAGAGCGCTGACGCGAACTTCGTGGAGTACGACATGATCAGCACCTCCTCGAACTCCGCATCATCCAGCGCCTGCCGGATGGAACCCACCATCCCGTCGAGCATGCAGGACGGGGCAACAATATCAGCCCCTGCCACCGCATGGCTCACGGCAATCTCGTTCATGAGTTCGAGTGACGCATCGTTCAACAGGTCTTTTTCCCCACAGCGGGTCTCGCCGACGATCCCGCAATGCCCGTGTGTCGTATACTCGCAGGCACAAACGTCCGTGATGACGACCATGGAAGGAACTGCTGCCTTCACGTTCCTGACTGCCTGCTGTATCACACCATCCGGGTCATAGGCGCTCTGTGCTACGGGATCTTTTGTTACCGGTATCCCAAAAAGGAGGATCGCCCGGATACCCTGACCCCACAACTGTTCAGCAACACGGGCAATCCCGCTGACCGGGTAGCGGAACTGTCCCGGCATGGCAGTGATCAGCAGGGGTTCTGTGAGGTTCTCGTCAACAAAGAGCGGTGCGACAAGGTCATTTTTTGATAGATGGCTCTCCCGTAAGAGAGGCTGGATGTTTTTCGATCGTGACCGTCTCATTCGTCGTTCCGGAAACACACTCAATCACCCACCAAAATCGCTATTCTGCATTGTATTTGGCAATCAATGTTTATATTAGTGTGGAATTTGCGTGCGGGCAGCGCCTTCGACGGCTGGAACGAGCATAAATGCCAGATGCTTTCCGGTCTATACTTTCGGGAGTTTCAGCGGGATCGTCATCTCGCGGGAGAATGGCATTTTGGGAGCGAACAGGAGAAGTTTTGGGATCGCTACCCCAGTAATCCGGATCGTGATCTCCCCTTGCAGGAGCATGCCCGTGAGAGCGGTGAAAAGAGCCGTATTCTGGACGGTGACGGGCATTTGTATATCATTCGTGCCGGCGTTAATCTTAAACTGGCTCCGTTCGCTGTGCGACAGGAATACCCATTCGTTCCGGCTCTGGTAGAAGAGATCAAACGTGATCGACTTGAACGCGATTCCGAACGCGTTGGGGTTCTCTACTGAGACGATGACGTCAAGTGCGAGGCTCTGTAACGAGAATGATCGCAGTGCCACATCCTTTACCTTGACAATGGGTTCTTTTACAAGCATTTCACACCCGGATAGTGACGCACCGTAAGATAGGGATAGCACGGGAATTTTGGTGCGTATATACCAAAGGTACTGGTTGATGAGGATATTTTAATGAGGGGGTTGTGCGGGAAAACCGGAAATCCAAACCGGGAATGCAGGGGAGTTCCTGGCGGTATCCAAGGGCAGTTCCTGTTCCGGGGCATGATCGATGATTCACTGGATTAAAATGAGAGCCGGAAAAACTCGTCACCGCACCATTTCATCAGGGTTCCGGGTGATCGGTTGAACGACAATTAATGCTCTAATGTGCCCGTTTGTGCCGAAATATGGCTGATTATTGTTGACAAACGAAATTTCTGACCGAGGATAACCTAAAACCAAAAAATACGCTTGCTGGTGCGTAATTATTATAAGGCGGTGGTAACCATGCCTTATCAGGTTTAGAGGATCTCTCTGGCTGGTTGTATCCGCCACAAAAAGGAGATGGAACTCGCGAAGATGTAACCCAATGATTGTGAAGGTGTCGTATGGATTTCGGATCGACCTTTTTTTATAAATACCGGCGATTTGTCAAGACACTCAAGATTTATCTGCTCCTCTCCGGTCCGGGACTCATCGTCATGCTCGCCGACAACGATGCCGGCGGTATCACCACTTACACGGTGACCGGGGCAAAGTTCGGGTACGGGCTCATCTGGTTTCTCGTCCTTCTCCTGCCCGTCGCGTATATCGTACAGGAGATGACAGTACGACTGGGCGCTGTGACAAAACGGGGACATGCAGAGGCAATCTTTGACGCGTTCGGCTCGTTCTGGGGATGGTTCTCGTTTCTGGACCTCGCGGTCGTGAACTGGCTCACGCTCGTCACCGAGTTCATCGGCATGACGGCAGCGCTCATGATCTTCCATATCCCCCCGCTCCTCACGGTTGCTATCGTCTCGGTCATCATGATGCTGATGGTACTGCAGGGCAGGTACTGGACGTGGGAGAAGATCGCGATCGTATTTGCCGCACTCAACCTGATCTACATCCCTGCGGCATTCATGGTGCACCCGTCGGTTGGCGAAGTACTGTCTGTGGGGCTGATCCCGCACTTCCCCGGCGGGTTCAACGGCACGCTCTTCTTCTTTTTAATGGCGAATATCGGCACCACGATAGCACCGTGGATGATCTTCTTCCAGCAGAGCGCAGTCGTCGATAAAGGAATGAAGGAGAAGGACATCCCGTGGGGACAACTGGATACCCTCATTGGATCGGCGTTCACGGTCATCGTTGCCATCTTTCTTGTCATTGTCACCGGCACGGTGCTCTATGGTTCACAAGTTGAGAGTGCCGCACAGGCAGCGAGCATCCTTATTGTGACCAACCCGTGGCTGGGCACGTTCATTGCCATCGGGCTTTTTGATGCGGGATTTCTGGGTGCGATCTGCATATCACTCGCGAGCTCGTGGGCGTTTGGTGAAGTGTTCGGCTGGGCGCACTCGCTTAACTTAAAGATCCGGGAAGCGCCGTGGTTCTATGCGTGCTACTTCTTTGCGCTCATCAGTGCAGGAGCCGTTGTCCTGATCCCGAACGCACCGCTGGTACTGATCACGCTCTTTGTGCAGGTGATTGCCGTCACACTGTTGCCGGCAGCGCTCGTCTTCTTGATCCTGCTCTTAAACAACGAGGAGATCATGGGAAAGTACAAGAACACGCGGCTCCAGAACATTGCAGCTACCGTAATTGTTGGGGCGATCATTGTGCTCTCCACCCTGTACGGGATCACCACGCTCTTCCCGGGGCTGCTTGCATAGAAGAATGAGAGGAACATAAGATGGTAAGCATTGAAGGGGTTTTTGGGGAACGGATCGGCAGCGTGATCCGTGGGTGGACTGCTACGATCAACGGGATCAACCGGAAGTATGCGGTGCCGAGAATCCAGATGTCGCCCGCGGTAAAGATCGCGCTTATGTTCCTCAGGATATACCTTATCCTTCTCGTGGTACTGCTGGGATATAAATTCTGGACATTATTGCAGTGAGGTGAAAAACGATGCACAACGAATCAGCGAATGGCACAGCAAAGTCTTCGGACCGGGAACTCTTTCTCTCGGACCTCTTAAATGCGCCGGTGATGGTTAAGGGAAAGAAGATCGGTTCGTTTGCGGATCTTGTCATTGTCGAAACGGCAAAAATCCCTGAGGTACGGTCGATCTTTGTCCGGCGCCCCTTCGGCAACCCCAGTCTTGTCATCCCATGGGAGAAGATAGCGGAGTGCTCCAGCCGGAAGATCAGCGCTGATATCGAGGATATTAAAAAATATGAAGCCGAACCGGCGGAGGATGCGATCCTTCTCCGGGATTATGTGCTCGACAAGAAAGTGCTTGACCTCGAAGAGAACGAAGTGGAGGTTGTCTATGATATCCGGCTCGTGCAGAGGAATAAAAAACTCTATGTGACCGGTGTAGATACGGGCAGGAACGCCCGGCTCCGGCGAATGGGACTGGGACCGCTCGGACGACTTTTTTCCTCTTCCTCCGAAGAGCCGGATGAACAGATGATCTCGTGGACGTACATCCAGCCGTTGCCCACCGGCATCGGGAGTTTTGCCGGTAACGTGAAGCTGAACGTGTTAAAGGAGAAACTGGCGGATATCCATCCGGTCGATCTTGCGGATATCCTCGAAGAACTCGACCACGAACAGCGGGTCATGCTCTTCTCCTCGCTTGATAACGATCAGGCGTCTGACACGCTCGAAGAGATTGAACCTCATGTGCAGCGGGATATTATCTCATCTTTAGAGACGGAAAAAGTTGTCCAGCTGATCACTGTGATGACCCCTGGACAGGCTGCCGACATCCTCGCGGTTATTCCCTCGTCAGATGCCCGCGTGATCCTATCAGCGCTCAACCCGGATAATGCGAGGAAGATCCAGTCGATCATCGAGAAGCAGGAAGAGAAGGTGATCAACTACACGACAAAGAAGATCCTGAAGTTCACTCCTGATACGGTGGTCGAACGGGTGCAGAACGATTTTGCACGGCACGCCCGGGGCATGGACGTGATCATGTATGTCTATGTCGTCGACGACAACGAAACGCTCTTAGGGGTCATTGATCTCAAGGAACTCCTGCGGGCTGACGATACGCAACTCTTAAAAGACATCATGATCGAGAACATGATCACGCTCTCCACGGGGAGTACCCTTAAAGAGGCGTCCCAGCAGTTTGCCCGGTATGATTTCCGTGCGCTGCCGGTCATTGATGACCAGCAGAAACTTGTCGGGGTCATTCCCTACCGTGACGTAATGAACCTCACGCACCATTTCCTTGAATAATCATTTTTTTCTTTCGCCGGTCGAGCAATCGTTTATCGTGTACCAAACAGCGCCCGGCTATGGATTATTACCCTATGAACATAAATTTCAGGTAAAGGATATCAGGTACAGGAAACGAGTATCGATGGATCTGAACACGAACTCAGACTTCTGGGACAATGACTATAAACGACGGGGAAAACTTTGGGGAGGTGCCGTACACCCCCTATTAGGCATCCCGCCGGATTCCCATGTACTCGAACTTGGATGCGGCAACGGGAAGACACTCGCCAACCTTGTCAACCGGGGCATCAATGTCACCGCAGTGGACTTTTCCCCCCGTGCTGCCACCATGAGCCGGCAGGTGGCACAGCATGCAGGCACCGGCAATGTTGCCGTTGCAGATGCCCGGACGCTGCCGTTCTCTCCCGGATCCTTCGATAATATCATCGCGTTTCACGTGATCGGGCATGCGTATGAAAAAGACCGGGCACGGATCGCCCGGGAAATCTCGCGGGTGATCCGGAAGAATGGGTTGTTCTGGTTCTCGGATTTCTCAATTGAAGATATGCGGGCAGGAGAGGGCATGGTGGTGGAGCCACAGACATTTAAACGGGGGACGGGGATTTGCACGCATTACTTCACGGAGCCTGAAGCAAAGGCGCTCTTTTCGGATCTGACACTTATGAATATGACAACACGGCGCTGGGCGATGCGGGTGCGCGGGAAAGACCATATCCGGGCAGAGATCATCGCAGTCTTCCAAAAATAACGTTTGACGCCGGTTGAATCCGGAAACACTTGCGATATCAATTGGTAATTCTTAAATGAATAGGCATCATTCTCTCCTTTCGTAATTTAAGGTGAATTATGAAGAGATTGTTATTCATTGCGATGGTTCTCTGTCTCGCACTTGTCGGATGTGCCTCTGCCGCTGACGATGTGAACACAACTGCAACCACAACTGCCGCCCCGTCACTGATCGGCGGCGACATGGGTGCGTACCTCATCAACGCAAATGTTGAAGCTGCGAATGTCACGTTTGACAATGATTTCAAGGGTGCTATCACCGGGGGAAACCTGAAAGTTAATGTGTATACCACCGGCACCCCGTACCGTATCGTCACTGTTGAGAAGACCGGCTATGCTACTGCCAAGCTCAACATCACGCAGTATCCCGCGAAGGGAGAGACGGTTGTCATGAACGTAACGCTCGTCAAGCTCGAGCAGACAACTGCTGCCACAACCACAGCCGCTGCCGTTACCTCCCCGGCGGTTGTCAACGCGAATGCAACTGTTCCTGCTGCAACTGTTGTTACAACCACAGTTGCCACCACCCCGCAACCAACCCCAACAAAGGCGGGAACCCTGCCGGTTGTCGCGTTTGCCGCAGTCGGGCTTATCGGGCTCTTCGCGATAAAAGCCCGGAAGTAATTCCAACTCCTCTTTTTTCATCCCGCATCCTGCCCCCGGTATCCATTCGGAAATATTATTAGCTGGAGTGCCGAACTCTCAACAAAGGAGATAACAGATGAAGAGAGCCTTTTTGATTATCGGTGTGATCGTCTGCCTGCTTGCTGTTGTTCCAGCGGTGAATGCCATTGGCGGCAGTGAAGGCTGGATCCAGATCCAGTGTAATGTCAATGGTGCTTCCGTGAGTTTCGACGGGCAATACCAAGGTATGATCAGCGCAAACGAACTGACAGTCCCGGTCTATGTCACCGGGTCGCCATACAAGGAATATACGGTGGAAAAGCCCGGCTACTATCCGGCAAGCGGTTCGATCACGATGCCGGAAGCAGGGCAGACACGGACATATACTACAACTTTAAACCCTATCCCGACGCAGACCCCGTCACCACAATACGGTTCCATCCACGTAGAGTCGTCGCCATCCGGTGCGGCAATCTACTGGAACGGCAACTATCGTGGCGTTGCACCCCTGACTATTAGTGATGTGTGGGCGGGAAGTTACACGATCGAAGCCGAACTCTCCGGGTACCGCACTTACAGCACGACCACCACCGTGTACGCGGGATCGCGGTCAGATGTGTACTGTCCCCTCACCCAGCTCGTAACCACGGGGTCACTCTATGTTGTGTCAAACCCGACGAATGCACAGGTCTATCTTGATGGGGAGTACCGTGGGAGGACGCCCGTCACCGTAAACAACATCGCGACGGGCGATCACAATATCGAACTGGACCTTTCCGGCTACTATGACTGGAAGTCCACGGTGACCGTGCCGACAGGCGGGACACGGACGGTATCCGCGACCATGGACCCGATTCCGGTGAGTAATACCGGCTGGATTTACATCTCCTCAAGCCCCGGGGGTGCGACTGTCTTATTGGACGGTAGTAACGCGGGACAGACACCGAGCTCCGGTTCACTCAAATTAAACGGCATTGCAGTGGGCGATCATACGGTGAAGCTCCAGATGAGCGGGTACCAGGACTACACTACCGGTGTGAACGTCGTCCAGAGCACCGTGTCTCAGGTGAGTGCAGTTCTCGTACCAGTGGGGGTTGCACCGGCTACCGGTGGAATGTCGGTCTCATCCACGCCAGCGGGTGCGAATGTGTATGTGGATAATTCGTTTCGGGGCGTCAGCCCGCTTACGATGACCGATATCTCTGCCGGTAGTCACACCCTGCTTATACAGATGGCAGGATACCAGGACTACGTCTCAACCGTGCAGGTGAATAAAGGTGCCACAAGTACTGTCGCCGCTGCACTGAGCCCCGCAGCAACACCCACGAAGAAATCCGGGATGCTCCCGGTTGTTGCCGGCGTGGCATTGGTGATTGTCGGGGTGTTTGCAATCCGTAGGAGGGATTGATTCAATTTTTTTGGTGATTCCTCAATAAGATCCACCAAACGTCACATTTTCAACTGACGCATCACAATATCAAGAGGATTTCGGTAAACCCCCCCACGTTTTAGGATTTTGTTTAATTCTCACCGTCATAGGTGTTTGAGTCATTTCTTCATTAATGCCAGTTATTTGAAATCCTCTACAGGTTTAAGACAATAAGTGGAAAGGCTCAGCTGATGGGTTACCTTTTCATTTGGACGGATCCGGCTCAGCTCATAGGTTACCCCAAATGGTC
>JAPKXU010000277.1 GCA_026394655.1 Methanoregula sp.
ATCTCGAAACAGGCGCTGAACTGCTGGCTCTCGAAAAGGACCGGTACTGGATGGCGGCGAGTGGGCTATCCCTGTCTGCAGGACCGTTCGTCGCTCTTCTCGAATACGCTTCAGGTAAGACCGCGACGGTGCTCGGCAAACCTGCACCTGCATTCTTCTCCCTTGCCCTGCAGGAGATGCACATCGCCCCTGCCGATGCCGCCATGATCGGCGACGATATCGCCACGGATATTGGTGGCGCACAACGGATCGGCATGCGGGGCATTCTCGTTAAGACGGGCAAGTTCCGGGAAGACGTACTGAGGGGCTCACCGGTCACACCTTCGCAGATCATCGATTCGATTGCAGAGCTGGAGAGAATTTTGTGATGAAGAAGAGGAGTGATGCAGCAGTATTTTAAGTATATTTTCATCATGCTCGTCGTATTCATCGTAGTTGCGGTGTTTGCGACCGTGGTCATGCCCCGCACATCGGTCGAAGTCCCGCGTATCAGCGCCGGTGCAGCGCAGGCTTCCCAGATCACCGTCTCGCAACCCTTCCCCTTTGAGCAGGCGAGCGTGACCGTGATATTCCCCGCAGATACCGCGGTCTATGCCGGGGCAAAGAGCACAGACAAATCGGTCACTATCCGGGGGAACGTCTCCCAGCCGGAGTGGCTCACGCTGAGTTACCAATCGATGGTGAATGATTCCGCACAGGACAGTCTCTACCAGGCGCTTACCGGGGAGTTCTCGAAGATGAAGAGGGAACGGGGGCTTTCGGATGACGAGTATGTCGAGCTGATGACAGCATATGTTCAGTCGCTCCAGTACGTGACAACCCCGGATAACCCGGCAAAGTTTCCGATCGAGACCGCAGTAGACCGGGCAGGGGACTGTGATGACAAGAGCATGCTCCTTGCCGGGCTCCTCGCCCACGAAGGGTACAAAGTTGCCCTCCTCTCGTTTGGACCGGAGTCACATATGTCAGTGGGCATCGGTTCTGATGACTCACTCTACAAGGACACGGGCTATGCGTATATCGAAACAACCAACTTCTCATTTGTCGCCATTCCACCCGATTCTTTACGGGGCGGTATTGTGCTCCGATCAGATCCCCTTGTTGTTCCCATAGGGAGCGGTACGAAAGTCTACCACAGCGGGAAAGAGACGCGGTACATCGAGGATATGTACACACTTTCCGGGCAAAAAACTGAGCAACTTACGGTCGAGTTGAATGCTCTTGGTAGTGAACTGGACGCACAGAAGGGTCAGATCTCTGGTCTCGAATCGGAAATGCAGCAGGCAAAGAGTTCAGGCAATACCGCATGGTACAATACGCAGGTCCCGGTGCATAACAACCTTATTTCAGAGTACAATACCAAGCTCGCCACCTTCCGGGATCTCAAGTCCCGCTACGAGGTATATGCCGATATCTACAACTATATCCTCGGGCATGAGTATGACCGGAAAGGCGTGTACGAGTATGTGAAGGGGCACATGCCGGGGTGAGTGGCTGATTTTTTTCGACAGCCGGTTATCCATGACAACAAGATGGAGTGCTGTCTTGGGATTGCCCTCGTAGAAGTCGTGAGTGGTCAGTGAGAAATAGTTTCGGGACTGTACACACAAAAAATCTGCCACATCGTTTAACAAAACAAATCCATCGGCTCCGGAACAACAATTAGCATCTCGCCAACCCGGATTCACAACCTTTATCCTCCATGCCGATAATTTCCCCATACGCATTACGCGGCGGGAGACAATGAACGATCACATGTGGGGTAACGGTATCAGAGTTTATCACTCCTGCATCATTCTACTTTTCCTCATCATAACGCTTACCCCCGCTGCTGCCGCTGCCGACACGATGTTCCGCGCCAACCCGCAGCATACAGGTGTTTTTGACAATGGCGGGATTGTGCCAACCAATACTGGTTTGTGGCGGTTCTCTACGGGGGATACTCTGGCATCAACACCAGCGGTAGTGAACGGAGATGTCTATGTTTCAAGTTTAGATAATAACTTGTATGCAATCAATGCGGTAACAGGAACGGAGAAGTGGCGGTTCAAGATGGGGCATTGGGGGTGGTCATCTCCGGCGGTGGCGAATGGTGTCATCTATGTCGGGAGTGATGATCACAACCTGTATGCAATCAAT
>JAPKXU010000162.1 GCA_026394655.1 Methanoregula sp.
GCAGGTGCGCCCCGTTCCCCGAATCCGCAAGAATGGGAGCAGGAAAGCCCAGCCCGGTGAGGTACTCAGCCACCCGCCGGGCGGTTGCGATCGCAGCGTCGTGCTCCTCGTCAGTTGATGAAACTCCCGATGGTCGGACCGGGTCGATGTCGACCGGCAGCCATTGTCTGCGGATGATGTCGCTGTCCGCCGTCGTGGCATCCTTCTTTCCAAGCCGGGTTTTGATCCGGTTCGCCCTTCGTGAAAGGAGCGCCGGGTTCACCGGGTTCAGGGTCACATAGATGCCCTGCACCGTTGAGAGCCCTTCGAGTGCTTCCACCTTCTCTGCAAGTTTTTCCGGCGAATCGAAGTACCCGCTTGCTACACCGTCTTCGGTTATTGCCCGGACTTCAATGATCTGACCGGGTGCGGAGAGTAAACGGACAGCAGTGAGGATATCATTCGTCATGATCCCTCCGGAGCACGATGAGGGATTTCCCATCGATGATCTTGCAGAACCAATACGTCCCTTCCGGCATCTGCACCGGGTATGCTGCGTAGCAGTTCGACCCTTGGCAGAGAACCCGTCGCTCTGCACCTGACATAATGGGGCAGCACTTTATCCCGTCGGGATATGGGTCCGGGGATTCCTTAAACATAATCTGCCACCTCGGAAATCCCGCCTGCCATGACTTCGAAGAACCGCCAGCCTGAACGCCGGTTCCAGACCCAGAGCTGGCGCTGTGCGAGCGGTGGGAGTGTGATCGCCCGGAGTGCATCGATGTCGCCATGGTATTGCGTCGCAACACCAGTGAGGGGAAGGATCTTGTTCCGGGAACGCTCCGCCTTGACGAGGATATGCTGTCCGCTGCACCGCCATGCAACGAGATCGACGGGCGATCCCGTACCTGCCGACCGGATGACGTAATAGCCTCTTTTTTCGAGGACGGTCTTTGCAAAGAATTCCACAGCCCTGCCCCGTGTGAAGGTATCCCGGGGTGTGCCGGTCTCTTGTGGTGCGTGGGTTATGGGTTCACCCAACGGCGTGTCGATGCGGATTGAGCATCCGCTACACGTTTTGATTTTTGCTGTTTTGCCGGTCACCGTATCACCCGCAAAGCAAGCGCAAAAATTTATTACAACCGCGATGGAAAGAGAGTATTGCCCTTGCTCGCGTGATTATAATATCTTGGCGGATATGCATTTTCATCGTCGGGCGGGGCACTCCACTACGGGGGTTCTGTTCTCCCAGGTCCTTCCCGCCTGCATGCATATTGTGCGATCCTTTTCCGTACGTTTGCCGTGCCATCGGTTTCGATTGGCGCAAATAGCATTGTGTGCTGTGTTCAAACAGAATCATAATTTACTCCAATGTGGGATTCAAAAAGAAAGATCAGATGAGTATCCGATCGTGTTAGTGTCCCCACATTATCAGAGAAATCGCTTTGTGATTATATATATAGCTAACCGTGGGGGGTGAAAGTGAAAGCGATGGGGGAGATGACCCGTATTCTCATTATCCGGTTTTGGGCACATTCTTTTGATTTTTTGTGACTATTCACAGTGGGGAACCAGATGGGGAAAAAGAATACCATCGAAATACCGCCATAAGAAAGGACAACAATGTTTGTAAATAATGAAACAATATATAGTAGCTAAAGAGACCGCCTATGGTTAAAGCGATGAAGAGATAATAGAGTCTGATATCTTTGAGTGAGCACAAATCCCTCCCCAATGGGACAAAAATTATCATTGAGACCAATAGTATTCTGTATATCGCTCCTGATCACCCGGATTTTGAGAATGTTTGAAAAAAATTAAGGTTGAAGAGTGTGAGATGGTGTATGGATTCTGATGATGCTGAAGACCTGGAAAGAATCAAAACCTGTATTCTCGGGAAATTGGAAGGCGTTGAAGCGATATATCTTTTCGGTAGTCATGTAAAAGGAGATTTTGTTGAAACGAGTGATTATGATATTGCCATTGTTGTACCACAGAACCCATATAATTACATCGAAAAAGTTGCACAAATCCGTTATGCGCTTCTCGGAAAAATCAAAAAACCAATCGATTTGATCATTCTTGACCATAATGATTTCGGGTTTGCGTCCCCGATTATTTTTGAGATTCTGCAGCACAACCGATTAATCTTTGGCGAGGATATCCTGCTACGTTCCGCGTATATTGCAAAAACTGTCCGCCCGATCGTAGAAGACAATGCAACAATCGGATACCATGTCTGATCTTGATGAAGCACGGGCAATCCGTTATTTTCTGGATGCGTTCTACGACAGGGATACGATCAAGCCGGCACGTGAAGCCGGATTATATCCGGTCGTGATTTTCCACTCTCAACAAGTTTGTGAGAAATCTGCGAAAGGGTGCCTGTCACTCTATGCAATTATTATTGCCAGCGATCACCATGCATCGGATTTTTTCAATAGATATATCATTCCTGAATCCGGCAATTTACAAAGTCAATTCCAAAAGAATCTTGTTCACATGAACAGACTTGAAAGTTATTACATTCCCTCCCGTTATGGAGTTAACAAATCCGGGCGTGTTCATTATCTGGAGTATAATCTCAATACTGTGACGGAATTATCGCAGGCGGCAGTAGATTTCCTGGAGATCTCCATGCAGTTTTTTGAGATTAAAACCGGTAAGATGTTACCACGGTCACGCGAGAGGCTTGAACAATATTTTTTAAAAGCCTACAGCCATTGTATCCGTATGCTGGAATAAGCAGTAAAAAGATCTATGTGATCTGGTGTATTCGCCGCCGGCTCGAAACAGCGGCGCTCTTTTGTCGTGATTCCCGTTCGGATACGGGCACCATTGACCGTATCGCATCAGCCGCTCCGGGAGTTTTCACAGGCATACGAAACCCAAAAATCCTGATCTCATGGGGGGTCTTCTCTTCCATTTGCAGTCACTCCCATAATTCACCGCACGGGTTATCGCACTTCAATAATTATCGCATCTGCGTGCAACAGATAACACAACCTTTCTTTTTAGGAACTTTTTTTGAAACATGGGGGAATGTTTATCTGGTCATGAACTATTTAAAGAATATACTGGTTACGTCTGATCATTTGTCATAATATATAATTAGGGTACAGACAGCAGGATAGACGGGACATAATGAATCTCCGCAATGCATCTTCGCAGACGTTTATCCACGTAAAACGCATCCCGTTTTACAGGGATGCGGGAGAAGAGCCTGATACAGGTATACGAATGGGAACATGAGCGAACCGGTTCGGATGTTGCACTCTCCCGGGAGATCCTTGCGATCACCGGCATTACAATCACCGAGGACGGCGTACCGGGCAAAGGCGCACGGTTTGAAATCACCGTGCCGAAGGGGATGTGGCGTATGGTGGAAGCGAACATGACGGGGAACTGATGGCAGCAAAAAAGAAGAAACCGGAAGAGAAGGGAACAGGCGCATCAGGCAGCACCCGTTCGATGTGGGATGAAGCGGAAAAGGATCTCACACGCTCCCGGAAGCGTTCTCCGACTTTAAAAGGGCAGACGGCAGAAGAACTCGCGAGCGAACTCCGCGTCCACCAGATCGAGTTTGAGACGCAGGCAGAAGAACTCCGGAGAGCGCATCTCGCACTCGAAGAGTCGCGGGACAAGTACCTTGACCTGTATGAGTTTGCCCCGCTGGGCTATCTCACGCTGACCGACAAAGGTATAATCACAAATGTGAACCTCACCGGTGCGACGCTTCTTGGAGTTGCGCGGAGTACCCTGATCAGGGTACCCTTCAGTAAATTTATCGCAGAAAAAGATTCTGACCAATGGTACCAGTATTTCGTGAACATTCTTAAGCAGGACACCAAACAGACCTGCACCCTCAATCTCACACGGGGGGACGGTTCTGTGTTTCCGGCCCGGCTGGAAGGGGTCAGGCTCACCGGCAGCGACTGTGCGATTATGGTTCGTATTGCCATCAGTGACATTACGGATATCCGGCTGGTGGAAGAGACGTTAAAAGAGCGGCTTAAGGAACTGAACTGTTTTTACGGGATCTCTGCCCTGTTGGAGTTACCGGGCATCTCACTTGATGAAATATTGAAAAGAACCGTTCTGCTGCTCCCTCCGGCATGGCAGTTTCCCAATATCGCTGAAGCCTGCATCGTACTTGAAGGACAGACCTTCCAGACGGCACACTTCCGGGAAACTTCGTGGATGCTCGCCCACGAAATAATTGTGAATGGCAATCCGGTCGGACGGGTGGTGGTATGCTATCTGGAGGAGCGGCAGGGAAACAATGAAGGTCCGTTTATGAGAGAGGAACGACACCTGCTCAACGCCATAGCCGAGCGACTTGGTCATATCATAGAGCGTAAACGGGCAGAGGTTGTGTTAATAGAGAGCGAGGAAAAGTTCAGGGACATCTTTAACACGATAAATGACGGAATCCACATCCATGAGATCGGACCGGACGGGAAGCCCGGAAAATTCATCGAAGTAAACGACGTCGCCTGCCGGATGCTGCATTATACTCACGACGAACTGCTGGAGCACGGACCCCTTGATTTTGTCACCGGTTACCACA
>JAPKXU010000219.1 GCA_026394655.1 Methanoregula sp.
GAGACCGTTCGCACAATTTACATCAGCAAGGGTCACGGGAACCTTGCCGCGTATGTCGGCATCGTTAAGACCGGTATCTGGCTGTTGTCCACCGGACTCGTGCTCACCAATCTCATGGATTACTGGAACATCCTTGCGTATCTTGCTGGATACGGTTTTGGGACTATCCTTGGGATGCAGATCGAGAACATGATCTCTATCGGGTACGTGATCGTCCGGCTCATCACGCCTGCCGACCCACAACCGCTCGTCACCCGGCTCTCAACCCTCGGGTATGGGATGACGCGAATAGAGGGCAGCGGGAGTTTTTCGCACACGGTAAACATCATTTTCATGATCGTTCCCCGCACCGAGTTATCCCGGCTGCTGGGTATCATTTCAAAAGAATATCCTGATATTTTGTATACTATCGAGGATGTGCGGAACATCAAGGACGGGGCGAGGATATTCTACAAGGACCCGAAGAGAAGGATCCTCTCCTTTTTCAATCTCTAAAAGATGTAATCCAAAAAATATACGGAGATGGTGATGAGGGCTCACCGGCACTCATCAGTTCCCCCACAGCAGATGGATTCCCCCTCTCCGCCACAGCCGCAGGTTTCGTTTTTACTGCCGGTTATTGCCGCCCGGATCATCGCCTCGGCACACCCGACACCACTCTCTACCGTGATCGCGCCGACCGGACAGTTCTTCATGCAGGCTCCACACTCCATGCAGGATTCCGGTGACGCGAGTACGGCAACCTTGTCTCCCGATGCAAAGACCGCGTGGGGACACACAGTCTGGCAGATGCCGCAGTTGATGCACCGTGCGGGATCAAGGTGGAGCGTATTCTTCTCGTACGAGTTGAACATGATCATACTCCCCCGGCCCGGACAACGAACAGTACGGCTGCGAGTACGGTACCGGTAACCAGCATGCCAGCCATCACCCGGATGTATGTGAAGATCTCTTTTCGCACGCCCGTCCGTGAGGTAAACGTCGTTGCCCCGGTAAAGTTGAGCGCAAGAAACGCAGTGATGGGCGGGAAGACGAGGAGGCTCGTTATGGCATAACCTGCCTGCATCCATGACGTGATACCTGCCGCCATGTTCACCCAGATGAATGGGAACATCACCAGAGCACCGAGCAGCAGTCCTTTTGTGCTGAAGTCCTTTGTGGGGATATACGGGAGCAATGCGGGGAACAGTACAGTCCCGGCAAGGACTGCTGTAAGGAGTTGCCCCGCAATCATCCAGTTGAGGAGGAACCCTACAATCAGTGTGGCAACGACTGCCCAGGGGATCACCTGCACAAGTTCAACCGGTATGAGTACGATCCGGTCACGGAGCGGGAACTGCACTGTCCGCATCGCCGGGGTGGCAGTCTGGGTTTTCATATACTCCGGGAGATCGGCTGCCCGGACAGGGCCGAATTCCACCCGGAACCCGGAACGGCGGAGCACTTCCATCCACGAGATGCCGGGTGCACCCAACTGGGGTACGATGATACGGCGGTGCGTAACAATGGAGGCAAGGGCAGTCGTTTCGATCCGGTGGATCAACTCTTCGGTGCCGAACGTGCCCTTGCCCGCAGCGCACCAGACGTTGATGCCTTTTGTATCGAGCACAAGAATGAACGCATCGATTCCAGCGAGTGACGACCGGAGTGCATCAAAACTGAGCGTGTAGTTTGCTGAGGCAAAGACGGGGGATTCTGGCGTGGGGTTGCCCAGCCGGCACAGTCCCGGTTCGACCCGGTGCCCCATGCGGTTGACACCCCAGCGGGCGAGGAAGTGGTCGAGCCGGTTGGCAAATGTGATTGTACTATCTGTGCTGCGGATCTCCCTGTCGATTGTGGCTTCTCCGGTGCAGGTACAGGGCGGCGCTCCGCTCACCGGTGTGCACGAATAGCGGGACGATTGTGGTGTGTCCATAATTCCACTCCTTTACGCTCGTTCCGTGTCGTTAAGCAGGGGACCAAGAATTCCTTGGACCATCCCGCTCAAATTCTCTACCTTCATCAGCGCAAGACAACAGACGCTGCCATCCTTCTCCCACGAGATCAGGGCAAGCTTGTCACCCGGGCGGATACCCGCCCGTTCCCGCACATCTTTCGGGAGCACCATCTGTCCCCGTTCATCCACGGTCAGCACAGACTCTACCTTACACCCGGCAGACGGGGCACAGCTGGAGCATCCGCAGTCCGCTTTAGGCATCTTTGTCATAATCTGGTTAACCGGTTGTTGTTCCGCGTATTTATATTTTTCAGAAAAATCAGAAAAATCATAATATGTGGGATTGGCACGATCCAAATCGCGATTGCCTGCTTCTTTCTAATCCTTGCGTAATACTTACAGAATGCGTCTCTTTTTGCCGTATTTTCCCAGATCTTGCCATGTGTGCAGAAACCTGATAAACGACCGGGTGTACACTGCCAGCCAATTGATCGTGAAGGTTTCCATTTTTTTCTTGCGATGACCAGTGCAGATGATAAAGACTGGATGCCCGGGATCAATGACATGGGAGTAGCTGCGCCAGAAGAACAAAGGGCTCCGGTGCCGGACTCCGTGTGTTCAACGGTGCGTAAAAAAACCTAAACTTATCAGGGCGGTCTACCCATGCTTTGGGATTGATGGATTACCTGACTCCAGTTCTCATCGGTATCGGGCTCTCGATGGACTGTTTTGTGTATCGCTTGCCATCGGTTCAAGTACGAAAACCCGGTTACTCTATACATCTTTTATCATTGCTGCGTGTTTTGGTATCTTCCAGATGGGCATGATGCTTGTTGGCTGGGCGGAAGGGACCTCGCTTATTAGTCTGATCGCTGAGTTCGACCCCGGGATTGCATTCCTGCTTCTTATTATTATCGGGATAAAGATGATCCATGAGGGTATCGCGGGGAAGGAGGATGAAGCACCGATAAGGGTCATATCGTTTGTTCCGGTCATCATCCTTTCGGTTGCCACGAGCATCGATGCCCTCGCTGTCGGCGTCTCCTGTGGTGTACTCCAGACTGCGGTTCTCGTGCCAGCTATCATCATCGGGATGATTGCATTTCTCATATCCATCTCTGGTGTGATGTTAGGCGAACCGCTGGAGGATATACTCGGCAATAAAATGGAGATTTTCGGTGGAGCGATCCTTGTTCTCATCGGGATAAGGATACTTGTCTTGCATATTTACGGGTGAACGAATCCCATGTGGTTGGGATTTTGTTTTGATTTTGATTGTACCGTTCACCGACCGTCAGCAGTTTCACTCAACAGAGATGTTGGGAAAAGAAAAAGGTGGATGCATGATGCATCCTTTGTGTAGTCTTACTGACTGGAATGTTACCAGACTTCGGGAAACGCCATCTCGGTATAGAGATCTTCCAGACGGGCTTTGTGTCCTCTCTCCATAGTTGCCAGCTGGGAAAAGAGCAGTTGCTGCTCGGTGTCTGTTGAAAGCTTGGCGAGCTGGGTGTACATCTGCATTGCTTCAAGCTCTTTCTTGATTGCAACAACGAGCCCCTCGATGGGTTTCATGTCAGCGGTCAACTTTGGTGAGGGAAGTGAGTCTCCTACCTTGTAGTCGCTCTTGGCATCAAAGTGCATGCTGGTTGCCTGCTTTGCGAGCAGTCCCGTCAAAAATTCCCGGTGTTTGGTCTCTTCACCAGCGAGCTCGGTGAATAATGCTTTTAAAGCCTTGTCCTTGACTTTCTCGGAAACAGTGCGGTAAAATGTGTATGCCTCGACTTCTCTGTCGATGGCAAGTGAAAGAATCTTCTTTGCATCGGTTGCCTTCATTTCTCTATTCCTCCATTTGATAGAGATTATCGATGACAATATTTAAAGACATTTGTTTTGCACCTACGAGAGAGAATTTCTCATTCAATCTCTCTTTTTGCCCCAATTTGCACAAGAGACGCTTAAAAAAAATGTATGCAGCAGATGTAACTACAGACATTGAACTGGTGATCACTCATTTGCCGGTTTCTTCCAGACATGAACCACCCAGGCAAGCGAGACGCCCGTGGCAACGACCGTCGAGAGAATGAGAAGCGGCATGTAATACCATTCGGATGCGATTCTCCCCTCGTATATCCCGCTTCCGACGATTGTCGCGATCGTATTCGGGACCAAAAATGCCGTGCCAAGCACCGTGAGGTACGCGGTGACAAGTGCGAACCGGTTGTTCAGGCTTTGGAGCTGGTTATTGTAGATGCTCTGCATTACCTCAAGCCCAGATGAAAGGACGTTGGACATCTGCTCAGAAAGTTCGATATGCCGTTCGATGTTGTCGGAGAGGATACCAATACGCCCCAGCAGTTTCTCGTCGTTTGTGATCAGGTCGGCATCCCCGTACTGCAATGAGTTGATCACATCTTTTGTTGCCCAGAGTACATTCAGGTAATCGATCAGCACGTGTTTCATCTGGTAGATGTTGTGGGCGATCTTCTTTTTTGCGATACTCTCCTCAATAAGAGACTTACTGATCGCATCCCCGTGCATCTCGATCTCTCGCAGGTATTCGAAGTTGCGGTCGTTGTTTTCGTCAATGATCCGTTCGAGCATCAGGGTGATCTTGTCGCAGGTGGGATCAGCGATAATACGCTTGAAAAACGGTTGGGCATACCGGGAGAACCGCAGGAGCCGGTTGATGTCCCCGGAGTGTACCGTGAGGATAAAGTTGTCGCGGATCAACACAAAGAGCGGGTGCACACTCATCCGCTCGTTTTTCATCGTTACGGACGGGAGCATGATCCCCAGTTCAGTATCATAATCCTCGTACGCGGAATAGAAACCGGTCGTCAGCTTTGGGATGGGGATCTTGGAGAAGCCCGCAATCTGGGCGATATTCTCGATCTCGGTACTGTCATCTTGTGTGCTGTAGTCGATCCATGCAATGCTCGCATTAGGAATTGCAGAGAGGTATTCGTCAAATGGGCGATCTGTCAGCCGGTCGATCCTGCCATCTTTGTAAAGGATAATACAGAAGTTTAAGGGAACAGGACCTGTTGCCTGCGTGACTTGGGGAGTGCTCTGCATCTTCATGGTATTGCCTCATCATATCATAATATCAAAAACGATCTTTTCCGTACGAGATATTGATGCTTGGAATGTATAAATACAGTAGGAATAAAACCAGCCGGATCAAGGTCGCAGAACCGTTTTTTACCGTGATAGATCCGATAATGGATGCGGTGACAAGTATATGATGCGATTCGTTCAATCCCCGAAAACCTCCCTCCAGCCGGTGTAAACTGTGCCGATTTTGCGAAGCGCACCGCATCGCCGAGCGCCAGAAAAAGGCTAACACCGAACACGGTTGTGTATCCCAGTTGCGTGATGATAATCCCCGAATACAGTGGTCTTATGAGTGCCCGATATTCCTGCAACCCTGCACTGCGGTATTACCCGTCAATATTTCTCACTCTACATGTGCATGCAAAACCATATGATTAACTCTATTATTGATGAGCACAGAAATCCCCGTATGAAAGAAATGCGTACATGGGGCATGGCAACACTCGCCATTCTCTTTTTAGCACTGCTTGTTGTCATCCCGGTTTCAGCGGTTGACGCTACCAACAGTACGGCTGCTACGACAACCCTCTCAAAACCGGCTGTCAGCGCAACCACGTCATCCGCCACTGTGACCGTGGGTGACCCAATGACCATCACCGGCGTCGCGACCGGAGGGAACCTGACTGCCGGTGTGCAGATCTGGATCTTTGCCGGTAACTATGTCAACGTGACGACCACATCAGTCAACTCAAAAGGCGAATTTTCCAAGCTGTTCACGACAGTAGGCTTACCCCCGGCAACCTACTACATCTTCATCCAGAGCCCGGGGAACGATGGCAGGTTCGATATCAACACCCCCCAGGTGACCGGATATACAAGTCAGGTCATGAACACGAAGACGGGAGCGGTGATCTTCAACTTCACCGGCACCGGCAGCGTGCAGGATGCTGCAGCCGCGCAAAAACTCTCCGAAGCGCTCAACCAGCAGGGTATCGATGATGTTTACACGAAGCTCACGCTCCAGCTCGTTGCCCCGGCAGGCACCACCACTGCAGCAACTTCGGTTGCGGTAACGACGCCCCCGGTGAGTGCGGCTCCGACCACTGCCAAATCGCCGGTCTCGCCGCTTGTCGCGCTTGCGGGTATCGGCGTTGCATGCCTCGCTGTTGTTGCGATGAAGCGGAAGTAATTCTTTTTTTATTTGGTGACTGTTAGGGCGGGAGAAAAATTGCAGTTGTGATGACTGTGCATTCTTTAATTCCGTAAAATGAGAGAGAAGAAACTCACCCCGGTTCACGGTTTCGGCTGCTGCTGCGTGGCGCAATGGAACGTCCCGAAGCCTTCCACCATCGCACGGGCATTGATACCGATAACTTTCCGGTCCGGGAACAGGGTCTCAAGGATCCGGATTGCTTCGGCATCGTGCGGATCGGAAAAGACGGGCACGACAACGACACCGTTCCCGATAAAGAAGTTTGTATAACTCGCCGGGTACCGCTCTTCGCCGTCATTCACTGGCGCTGGCATCGGGAGTTTCACCACTGTGAATGGATTTCCTTCCTGATCGGTTGCTTGTAACAGGAGCTCGTAGTTCTCTTTTAAGCTGGCATAGTTCTCGTCTTCGGGATTCTCCTCGTATGCGCAAACGATTGTGGATGGAGACGTGAACCGGGCAAAATCGTCTATGTGCCCGTCGGTATCGTCCCCGACAATACCCTTGTTGAGCCAGATCACCTTCACGACGCCAAGATACTTTTTCAAGAGATCCTCGAGATCATACTCGGTGAGTTTCGGGTTTCGGTTCGGGTTTAAGAGACAGGACCGGCTCGTGAGCACCGTACCTTTGCCATTTACATCAATCGACCCGCCTTCGAGCACAATCCCCGCTGCAAAGACGGGGAATTCGAGCCACCGGTTCATAATGGCAGGGATCTTCCCATCTGCGACCATGTTGTCGTACTTCCCGACCCACGCGTTGAACTCCCAGCGAACCATCGCACCCTGCCGTAGCGCACGGTTGATTACAAACGTCGGACCATAGTCCCGGATCCATACATCACCATACGCGGTCGTCCTGATCGTGACGAGGTCCAGGTTGACCCCGACAGCCCGGAGCCGCCCTTTTACGATACGGTTTACAGCGGGAGTTGGCACAAACAGGCAGATATGTTCGGTCTTTATGAGCGCTGCGATGATTGCGGTATACGTATCCTCCACCTCGCGGAGATGGGGAAATGTCTCCTTGTTATGCGGCCACGAGAGCCAGAGCGCCTCATGGGGCTCCCACTCGGCGGGCATGGAGAACCCGTGCAGTCGCGGCGTGTCCCCCGGGAGAATGGCAGGAGTGGAGCCGTCATCTCCGGGCAGCGGCGCACAGACTCCCCGGTAGGTATCCGGGCGCCGGTTCCGGAAGAACCCCCATGCTTCCCGGATAATCCGGTTCATCGTCAGATTGAGCGGTGCAAGAATGATCTCTTCTGTTGCCCCTGCACGGGTGATAACCTTCCCGAACGCGTCACAGACAAACGATCCCCCAAAGAACAGGATCTCACCCTCTTTGCCCACCCTATTTACCGCAGCGACATGGACGCTGTTTGCGATCGCATGACTGCGCTGGATCGTCTCCCATGCATCCCGCCAGTCCCCTTCAATGGGCTGATCCCCCGGTGGCTGCCCTATAGCAGTTGGGTACACGATCAGGTCTGCACCGTCGAGCGCAACGCACCTTGCAGCTTCGGGGAACCACTGGTCATAACAGATGAGCACCGCGATGCGCCCGTACCGTGTCGAATGCACCGCGTAACGCGAACCAGGATAGAAGTAACCTTTCTCGTAGAAACCCGGATCCTGCGGTATATGGACTTTGTGGTAGGGCGCATGGATACTGCCATCCGCATCAATTACTACAGCTGTGTTATAGAACCGACCATCTGGTGACCGCTCGAAAACCGGGACAACGATCACGGCTTGATATTTCCGGGCAAGGCTCGTGAAAGCTTCCGTAGATTCCCCCGGCACCGTTTCGGCGTATATCGTTGCATCCGTCCCGATTTGTTGCGGGAAATAGCGGGAGCGGTAGAGCTCTGGCAGGCAGATAATCCGGGCTCCTTTCTCTGCCGCTGCCGTAACCTTAGCGAGCGCCCTTTTAAGATTCTCTCCCGGGTCCTGCCCGACCTCCATCTGGATGAGCCCGATGGTAATGCCTGTCGTGTCCATACGCCTCTTCCTTACGAGATTATTGCTGAATGGATATCAGGATATCCAAACGAGCAGACGAGTGTTTCTATGAATCGTTCGCGCTTCAGGGCATTTTTTTAAAATCCCGGTTGCTCTCTCGTATTCCATTTTGCATAACTCAACTTTACAAACCCCCATGCCGGCAGAAAGAGCGCTGATGATGCGAGGGTGTAAAATGGGTTTATGACTATGAGGACGATGATGGCAAAAAGGGCGATTACGACGAGGACAAACCATGAGACCAGTACCTTTGCGTCATAGATGAGCACATTTGGCGAGAGTCCGGTGAGCCAGCAGGTTACTCCCAGCGTGTAGAACGAGACGGACAGGCATATGACAAGCGCCGGGACGAGATATGCCAATCCTCCTGCCGCGATACTGACAATCGCAATAAAGATGGCAGGGATCAATTGCAGTGCAGTAAAACTGCTGATCTTACCAGAGAGAAGTGTCGGGACGCTGATGGGGAGGCAGGAGTAGGTATTGAATGTGTCAAGCATCGTAAGCCATGTGTACATCATTGCCGCGATCACTCCCGTGAGGATCGAAAAGACAAGAAGAATGCTGACTGCCGGAAGAATCCTGGTAAGTATCGACAGGAGGAACCAGAGCAGGCAAAGAGGGATCAGAAACGAGAAGAGCACCTGCCCGACAAAACTCCCGCTCCGTTCCAGATCGAGCAGGTCTTTTGTTGCGAGCGGGGGATAGGGAAAGAACGACAGTCGCCGGGCAAGCGAGGTGAACAACGGTTTATACTTTCTGGTAGTGTCCGCAAACTCTGTTGTGAAGAGCATCGCCGCAATCACAGACGGGATGAGGATCACAGCGCATGCGACAAGAAGTGTCTCCCACGAGAACAAGTAAAAGAGCTGGAGCGGGGGAAACAGAGAGACTGGCGTGAGGCTGTGTGAGAGGTACAAGGTTGTTCCAGCAAGAATGCCACATATGCACAGGAGAATAAATACGTGCTTCGACCGGGCGTACACTGTCGATAAAAAGAAGATGAGGGCAAGCCCGGTAAGAAACGCAAGAGTGAGTGTTAAAAAGAGCAGCAGGGGCAATGCCAGCGGTATGTGAAGGAACGGCGAAGCTACCGTAAAACCAAAAACGAACGGCAGCACGCAGAGTATCAGGTAGTACACGGTGTCTTTTATGACGAACACAACAAAGATGTGCCGTTCCGTGATGGGCAGGCTACGGGCTGAATACGCGAGCAGGCTTGCCTGCCCGAACCGCCGGTTCATCACCTCCCTGCCCATAAGCCCGAACCCTCCTACCATGATACCGAGCAACAGGAATATTGCGTGGATGATAATGGATGGATATCCCGGTGGGATGCCAGCCGCAAAGAATGGGAGGACAAACGATCCCATAAATGCGATGACGAAGATCATCACGGGATAGAGTGCAAACGAGAGGCTCCCGAAGAGGGTCGAGTGGACCCGCCACTCCTCTCGCATCATGTTCGTGAAGAGCTCAAACATGACGGTCAGCCCTGACAAGCGAGAGGAAGAAATCATCGAGGTGCTGATCTCTCGCTTTTAGTTCCGCAACGGTGCCGGTAAAAAGAAGTGTTCCCCTATTGAGGATTGCAAACTCCGAGCAGATCTCTTCTGCGATATCGAGAATGTGCGTGGAAATAAAGATGGTGTTGCCCTCTTTCACGTACCCGATTAAAAAATCCTTCACTTTTCGCTGCATAATGGGGTCGAAGTTGATGAGCGGTTCGTCAATCAGGGCGAGCGATGGTCGGTGGAGAAACGCTTGGGTGAACATCAGTTTCTGGCGGGTGCCCCGCGAGAGATCCTTGCAGAGCACGTCCCGCTGGTCATCGAACTCTAAAAGATCAAACCACCCGTCTGCCTTCTTCTGCACATCCGGGATCTTCCGTATCGCCCCGACAAAGTCCAGGTATTCGGTGGCAGTAAGAAAACTTGGCGGGGTTTCCTGTTCAGGGATAATCCCGACATGTTCCCGGACGCCGATGGGGTCGTGCTCCACGTCGATCCCAAGCACGGTGGCGGAACCCGCGCTCTGCCGGGTCTGCCCGGTCAGTACCTTGATCATCGTGGTTTTCCCGGAACCGTTGGGACCTAACAACCCGAAGAGTGCGCCCTTCTCCACCGAGAGCGTGACGTGGTCTACTGCAATTGTATCGCCATACATCTTTGTCAATGCCCGTGCTTCAATGACTGGTGCCATGCTGCAGATTCCCTTTTTTTTGTATAATGTGTGATCTGTCTTCCGTGGTAAATAGCCCACGCTCAATTGGGCTTGGAAGAGGTTGTGTTGGAGGATATGTCCGGGACTTTGACTATGAATGAAAGGAGATCCGAATGATAAGCGGATGGAGAACCGGATTGCAATAAAAGAAAAAAACCAGGATGAAAAAAATGAGATCAGATCTCCTGATCACACACTGGAGGATTATGGGAAGACGCCTCCTGTGTCTTCCGTCGTTGGGTGTAGGTGCCGACAAGCGAGAGCACGGCGGGCATGATGAAGATCGCCCCG
>JAPKXU010000017.1 GCA_026394655.1 Methanoregula sp.
GAGCCACCGGTGAAAAAGACGCTCTACTGGTGTGATACCTGCAACGTGCCGCTGATTGGGAGGAGCTGCGCGTGCGATGCGGAGGGGCGAGGGATCGAACTCCTCCAGCCGTACGATGTACGCCCGGTGCTTACAGCGGATGCAGCGCTCATAAAAAAACTCGTGCGGGAACGGTTTGGCAATGTTCCGCTCCCGGGGGTGCTCCTCTTAAACAAGACTGGTGGGGTTGACCGTGCCGATCTCGTGATCGCTCACGGGCAGCGGTTTGGCTGGCTCACGTTCGATCCGGTGACCCGGAAGTTCAGTCTTGATCTCACACCGGAAGCGCTCCCGTATATCATCCGGCACGTAACGAAAGGCATCGTCGATCTTGACACCGATCTTGCGGGTGTCCGCGACGGAGGACGGATGGGCGGGAAGAAGTTCCCGCTTAAAAACCCGGTACCGGATGGCACCGTGATCGTGAAGTACCGGACCCGGTTCGGCACCGGTACCGTGAAGGATGGGCAGGTACGCGTGAAGGAGCTTATGCCTGTCGAACCCAAGACCGGAAAAAACCCGAACTGGGACTTTGTCGTAGAGCAGAACCGGTACCATTTAAAGAACCTCGAACGCAGCGCGGTAAGGGCAATCAAACAACACGTCCACGACCGCCCGATCACGAACGTCTCATTCTCCGGTGGAAAGGACAGCACGGCAGTCTACACCCTCGCAAAGAAAGCCGGGGTCACCAATGCATTCTTCATCGATACCGGGATAGAGTTTCCCGAAACCGTCGAGTTCGTGCAATCGATGGGCATTCCCGTCATTCCCAAATCTACCGACTTCTGGCAGGCAGCAGAGAAGGCGGGACCGCCGGGCAAGGACAACCGCTGGTGCTGCAAATTCTTAAAGCAGAACCCGTTAAGAACAGTGCTCGCCCAGACGGGACCATGCGTTACGGTGCAGGGAAACCGCTGGTACGAGTCGTGGAACCGGGCAGACCTTGAAGAAGCGGTCCAGAACCCGTTAAACCCGCTCCAGTTAAACGTCTCACCGATCCGGAACTGGCGGGCACTTGAAGTCTTCCTCTACCTCTGGTGGCAAAAGGTGCCGGTAAACCCGCTTTACGACCGGGGACTCGAACGGATCGGGTGTTATCTCTGTCCCGCGATGCTCGAGAGCGAATACGAACTGCTCCGGGAGCAGTACCCGGCTATTGCGCAGCGCTGGGATGACGTGCTGGAACGCTGGCGGAAGAAGAAAGGGCTCCCGGCACCGTTTACCCAGTGGGGGCTCTGGCGCTGGCGGGCACTCCCGAAGAAGATGCTCGAACTCTGCCGGAACCACGGCATCGCGGTGAACGAGGACAACACCCTTGCCACTGCCTTGGTGACGGAGCCGGAACGCAAAAAGGTGATTGAAATAAAACAAGAGCGCATAACAGAACCGGTAATGGCAGACACGTCGGGTGACGATCTCCCCATTGATGCAGTCCGGGGTGCGTTTCCCATACTGGGGGATATGATCTACCTTGACAACGCAGCCACGAGCTTCTCCCCGGAGCCCGTGATTGCGTCGATGGTCGAGTTTGATCACCAGTACCGGGCAAACGTGGGACGGGGGGTGCACCGGTTCACCCGGATTGCAAGCCAGCGGTACTGGCATGCCCACGAAAAGGTGGCAACGTTTGTTGGCGGGAAACAGGGTGTAACGGTCTTTACGAAGAATACGACCGAAGCGATCAACATGGTGGCGCAGGGACTCGCATGGAAAGCCGGGGATCGCGTTATCACCACGATCCTAGAGCACCACTCCAACCTGCTGCCGTGGCGAAACCTGAAAAAGCAGGGTGTGCAGCTTGATGTGATTGGCATGAAGCCGGACTATTCGCTCGATCTTCTGGCACTGGAGAAGGCGATCACACCAGCGACCCGGCTCGTTGCTGTCACCCACGCTTCGAACGTGCTCGGAGTTGTCCTTCCGGTGGAAGAGATTGCCCGGCTCTGTCATGATCACGGTGTGCTCCTGCTCGTTGATGGGGCACAATCTGTCCCGCATATGCCGGTCGATGTTTCACGGCTTGGTTGTGATTTCTTCTGTTTCTCCGGGCACAAGATGCTCGGTCCAACCGGCACCGGTGTCCTCTGGCAGAAAGAGCCGGTGCTCGAACCCACGATCCTCGGCGGGGGGATGGTGGAGTCCCTGACGAGTGACGGGTACGTCGCGGCGGAGGGGTACCAGAAATATGAGGCAGGGACCCCGAATATCGCTGGCGGGATCGGGCTTGGGGCAGCGGCGGACTATCTTACCGGAATCGGCATGGAGAAGATCCAGCGCCATGAAGAGCGGCTGACAACCCGGCTTATTGGCGGGCTCGCTAAGAACCCCCGCATCCATCTGTTTGTTTCGCCCCACCCGGCATCCCGCATCGGCGTTGTCTCGTTCATCGTTGACGGGTATCACCCGCACGAGGTGGCGCAGCATCTCGATGAGTCTGCGGATATCATGGTGCGTTCCGGGCATCACTGCTGCATCCCTTTGATGGAGCACCTCAATCTTCCTGATGGTACGGTGCGGGCGAGTCTTGCACTCTACACGACAGAGCACGAGTGCGATCTGCTGGTTGCGGCGCTGGATGAACTGACGCGATAGATAGTGACGGTCAGGAGTGACCCTTTTTTGCTCATGGCTGATGCGATTTTTTAAATTCCCCTTTCACTGACACATATACCATAGAGCCGGCTTAAAAACAGCCGCCTTGTTCCGGAGCATCACCATGTATGGGTCACTCTTTGCCGATATTCTCGGGCGTGTGCGTGTGAAACGCCCGCTTGTCCACCACATCACGAATTATGTTACAGTCAACGACTGCGCAAATATCACTCTCTGTGCCGGCGGAGCGCCGGTGATGGCGGATGCACAAGAAGAAGTCTGTGAGATGGCAGCGGTATCCGGGGCGCTCGTCCTCAACATCGGGACGCTCAACCCGTCGCTTGTCGAGTCGATGATCGCTGCCGGCAGAGCGGCAAACAAGGCAAAAATACCGGTCATCCTTGATCCTGTCGGGGCAGGAGCGACCCGGCTACGGACAGACAGCGCACGGCGGCTGCTTGCCGAACTGGAGGTTAGCATCCTCAAAGGGAATGCCGGGGAGATCGGGGTGCTTGCCGGTGCAGGGGGTGTGGTGAAGGGTGTTGATTCTGAAGGTCTGAAGGGAGATCCTGTTCAGATCGCACGGGAGTTTGCCAGAGTGGAGGGGCTCACGGTTGTCATCAGCGGCGAGGTGGATATTGTGACGGATGGCAAACGCACGCTCCTTGTGGAGAATGGCGACCCCTTGATGGGGCTCATCTGCGGGACCGGTTGCATGGCGTCGTCAGTGGTCGGGACATTTGCGGCAGTCTGTGACGATCCGGTCATGGCATCTGCCGGAGCGCTCGCGGCGTTCGGGATCGCCGGGGAGAAGGCTGCGAGGAGATGCGGCAAACCCGGCTGCTTTAAAGTGGCGCTGTTCGATGAACTTGCGGCGCTTGGGCTTTTGGAGCTTGAGCAGTATGCCCGCGTGAAGGAAGCGTGACGCACCGAGTATGGCATACGATCTCTATGTCATCACCGATGAGACGATCTCACGGGGGTTCTCTCACGTTGAGATTGTCCGGCAGGTAATCGCCGGCAGGGCGGATGCTATCCAGTTACGGGACAAGACATGCGGGTGCCGTGAGCTTGCCCGCATCGGACGGGAGATCAGCCGGATAACCCACAAGACCGGCACCATTTTTATCGTGAATGACCGTCTGGATGTTGCCATCGCCTGCGGGGCGGATGGTGTCCATCTCGGGCAGGGGGACCTTCGCGTGGATGTGGCACGACAGATCGCACCCCCGGGATTTGTTATCGGTGTCTCTGTGGGGAGCGTGGAGGAAGCGGTGCGGGCAGAAGCAGAGGGAGCGGATTACATTGCGGTGAGCCCGGTCTTTTCCACGGGTTCCAAACAGGATGCCGGACCGGGTCACGGGCTTTCGGTGCTGCGGGCGATCCGTGCACGGGTCTCGTGCCCAGTGGTTGCAATTGGCGGGATCAACCTTTCCAATGTGGAGGAGGTTGTGCATGCCGGGGCGGATGGCGTCGCGGTGATCTCTGCGGTTGTCGGGAGCCCGGATATTACAGCGGCTGCACGGGAGATGAGGGGATTTGTGACGCGGGCAAAACAAGAGAGGACAGTTCATGGATAAAGATTCACGGCTCCGGTTCGTTCTCCACGAACATCTCGCACGACACCATCACTTCGACTTCAGGCTCGAACGGGCAGGCATGCTGAAGAGCTGGGCGGTGCCGAAAGGGCTGCCGGAGAAGCCCGGCGAACGGCGGCTTGCAATCGAGACAGAGGATCACCCCCGTGACTATATCAGTTTTGAAGGGACGATCCCGGAGGGGGAGTACGGTGCCGGTACCGTGAAGATCGCGGATCACGGCAAGTACGAACCCCTTACCTGGACTGATGACCGGATTGAGGTTGTGCTCCACGGTGAAAAATTCATGGGAAAGTTCATTCTCCTGCGGTTTAAGAAGGCAGGGGAGAAGAATTGGATTGTACTGAAGGGGAAATGATGATGG
>JAPKXU010000114.1 GCA_026394655.1 Methanoregula sp.
CTGACTCCTGGTACGAGATACGGATCGTCTTCATCCTCGTCCCCCCGTAGCGGAGGGCGTTGTCGATCAGGTTATAAAAGACCTTCTCGAAGAGGGGATCAGCGAAAATTTCAGGCGCTTCCGGGTCTGTTTTGACTACGATATCCCGCATCGGCAGCTGGGTCAGAGCCTTTGCGATAGTTGCATTTATGTTCTGCCATGCAGGTGCAGCGGCTCCCAGTTCCTGGTAATTCTTGGTAAATGTGATCTGATGCTCGATAGCATTTGCTGCAGCCTCCACGTTCCGGATGTAGACAATGAGTGACGCAGGTTTATCTATCACGTCCTTCGAAAGTTCGAGGTAACCTTTCAGCACCATCAGCTGGTTAAGGATGTCGTGCCGGGTGATGGAAGAGAGCAGGTTTAATTGTTTGTTTGCATGCCGCAATGCATCTTCAGCACGTTTGCGGTCGGTTATGTCCCGCATGATGTGGACGGCGCCGGCAAACGTACCGGAAGGATCGATAATCGGGTCTGCCGTGACTTCGAACCAGTGGTCCCCGGCGGGTATTTCTATCCTTGTGCGTGTCAGGGTCTTTTTTGCTGATATAAATGGACATTCCGGAATTGGTCCCGTTGCTTTATGCACGACCTCCCAGCAGGGTTGATCTACCAGGTCCTCATGCATCACTCCCCCCAGTATCTCCCTCATCCGGTCATTGCAGCGTTGAAGATTTTGGTTGGCGTCGATTAAACAGATGCCGTCCGATGTGGCATTGAAGGTGATCTCCCATTCGTTGGCGATCCTGGTAATTTCCTGCTCTGCTTTCTTCCGGTCGGTAATGTCCTGGAAGTACCAGACCCGCCCGTAATACCTGCCATCACTCCCGATCATGGGTGCAGAGTACCGGTCGAGGGTACGCGTATCAATGAGCCGGACCTCTTCCCGGCACTTCTCCTCCCGGTTCATGTAAAGGTACCGGACACGGGTGAGGAACTCTTTTGGATTGACGAGTTTATCGAGTACCGACTGGAGGACACGTTCATCCGATCGCGATGCAATTACGTCAGGAGGAATACCCCAGATCTCAGTGAACCGGTGGTTATAACTGATGATCTTCCCCGCCTCATCGACAACGAGGATCCCTTCCGTTGTGACTTCCATCTGGCTGGAGAGGATGGCGTTCGATAGATGGAGCGCTGCCTCTGACCGCTTCCGTTCGGTGATGTCTTCAAAAACTGCTACAAAGTGCTCTTTTTCCGGCGAATATACGGAGATATGGAGCCATTTTTCTATCGGTTTGAAATCAATTTCGAACGATTCCGGAGTACCTGTCAATGCAACCCTGCCATAGATCTCAAACAACTCCGGGTAAGTTTGTCTCACTCCGGGAAACACTTTAGTAAACAGTTTCCCGGTGACGTTTTTTATACCGATAATCCGGTCAAATGCCTTGTTACCATTGAGGTAGATGAGGTCTTCAGGATGACCGTTGCTGTCATAGATCATCCGGCAATAGGCAAACCCCTCAAGCATATTATCAAAGAGTGTGCGGTACTTCTCGTCACTCTCCCTGATCGCCTCTTCTGCTTTTTTCCGTTCGGTGATGTCAGAGATACACCCGACCATTTTAGCGGGCTTTCCAGTCTCGTCAAAAACTGCCTTGCCTACGGAGTTTTGCCAGCGATATTCGCCCGATTTATGCCGATGCCTATAGTCAACATCATAGTTCGTGCCCTTC
>JAPKXU010000093.1 GCA_026394655.1 Methanoregula sp.
GTAACGGTGTCCCTGCTCAAACGTTCGAAAAATACCGCCGATGCCATGCAGGCCAGGGGATTCCGCCAGTCAATGCCCCATTCCAGTTACCGGGCACAGGTGTTTAGCCGCCCGGATATCCTTATGGGAATTATCCTTCTCGTGCTAGTACTGGGGCTTTGGGCAATGGGAATCGTACTCCCGTCGTAAACCTGGCAGGCGGGTTGACCAAGAGGCGAACCGTGGCGGGATGCGGGGAATTAAGCCGGGCTTTTTAAAAAATCCGTTACAACATTTTTATATCGGGTATTCAAGCCATCTGTATTCTGATACATTCGTGGTATCGGTACCATAACCGGGTAACCCGGGGTAACCATCACGGTAAAAGATCATCTGCTAGACGGACCGGCAAATCGAGGTATTACGATACCGGAAACAGGGAATAAAGCAGCATCAGATTGCCAGACTTCTCAATACAATGCGTCAGAATATCTATGCACTAGAGACCAATGCCAACAAGAATATCCAGCGCGCTAAAAACACCCTGAATTTTTATAATACTCTTGACGCCCGCCTCCTCTGTACGGTGAAGGAAGGTGACGACCTTATCGATGCGATCACCAACATTCTTAATGAAGCCAAAAAAACCGGCATACTCGTAACCGTCGAACCGATAGATCTTGCCAACCGGCTGCGGACTCCATAACCCGAACTGCATCATGAGCCGGCTCATCAGGAGAGAGATCAACGTGTTTTTACGGGATGACGGGGAAGTGCGGTTTGGATGAGGGTTCGTTCGAACATCCGGGAAATCGTTGCTTTGGAAATACCCCGTGCTCCGGGGTGTTCCTGCATTCATGACAATAACCAGGCGGGATAAAAATTATACGATGTTCCCTTCCCGCTTTAAGAGCATGTCCACGTGTACTTCGGTAGATTCCCCTTCAAACTGGATAATATAACTTCCAGCCTCGCGAACAACAAAAGTTTTCTGGGGGGTAATACCATACAGCCCGCCATACCCGTCCTGAGCAATTTTCCCGCCGGACTTCCTGTCATAGACCGTTACCGTGAATCTGGAGAAATCCGAAGGTCGTGTGTTGTTGATGATTTCCTCACGACCCTTATTCGATGGCGAATTGTTGGTAAATGCCATTGCATCCGTCACCATAACCGGGAAAACATTATAGTTTATAATCAGGGGAGGTTCCTTTACGTCGAATGCCACGGCAGTCATATTCTGTCCTGAAAGAAAGGATAAATCCTGAGAATAAATGAGGGCATAATCATTCTGATCCTGTGTTGGTTGCGATGTTGACTGGATTCGCAGTGAAGACTGGTTGTTGGTCTCCTCCCGGATTGGAGTTACCACAGTCACATATTTGACGGTTGGGACGGGGATCGCCGTTGTTGGCACAAAGATTGCCTGGCTGGCTGGCGAACCTGCCGAAGCATTGTTCCCCGGAGAGATCCCGGGAAAGACCATGGCAGGCGAAGTCCCGGATGTGGAGGCTGCGTTTCCCGGTTTGAAAATGAGGGAGAAAAACGAGGGTCCTCCGATAACAAATACGTTGATGATATCGACTAACAGGATAATCCCGATGACAAGCACGATAATGACCGGCACGCGATTAGACAGTTTAGAATCCATTGATTAACATTCTACCCTTTTTTTATTTATCGTTTTACTTTTACTTTCTCATTATCTATATTATATGTATTTACCTAATAGGTGACCCTTATGGTACAAAAAGATGTCGTGTACATATAAAACGGGATGGCAAAATCCCACAGAGTGGAAAATTCCGAGACATCGCCAGAAATTCAAAAATATATTCAATGAATTGCAACCAACAAAATCTGTCTGACAAATGGGAGAGGATTTCAATTAACCGGCAATAATGAAGAGATGACTCGAACATTCCACGACGGAAATACCAATTTTAAATCCTAAAAATAGAGGGTTTTTCGAAGTTCTCAATATACCATAACCCGTTTTAAAAAGGTGCTCTTCCTCTTCGAATATATATGGTGCTACATTGTTATAATCGGGAACAATGATTTTGGATTTCTGTAATTAGGTCATATTTTTAGATAGCTAAAAAAACCAATTATCATTTTTAACCTTCCTTTTTCCGGTTCTGATAAGATGACAGGACAAGCTCCTGTTTTTTTGGGAGTTTGCGTTACACAGAAAAAGTATCGATCAATAGCAGCGATAAAACAGGCATCATTCTGAAGAATATCTCTTTTTCATAAGGGTACTTCATTGGTATGTAGAGATTTTACTGGAGCCTCCCTCTTTTAGAGGCTGGCCCCGGTAACAACAAGGTACATGACCGAAGCAATAACCTCTCTCCCCAGTACACATCACATTCAGTGGCAAACTCAAAAACACAACTAGCTTCCCGTCATACATTGACATTATAGTGTCCCTTCGGGGACCAAACAGGGTAAACATGGCGGCGGTTCTTCCTTTCTCCGCCGCCAGTATGCTATAACATTTTTACCCTTGCAGCAGCGGTTTCACTTGTACACGTTCCCTGCCCGCACACCTCACGGGCAGGAACTTTTGTTCTTCTTCGCTATTTCGTAACCCTTGAGCAGGTTGAGATGATAACGCCCGGTCATGTTCACTCGTCCTCACTCCACGCTGATGCACTCCGTTCCGGTTCGCTTCACATCACCGGGCTGCTCTTCTCGCGTTGTACCGAGGGGATGACGACGCCCTCATCTTGTCACTCCGCTTCGGTTCCGTTCCGGCGATGGCCGCTGCTCTCATACGCTCGTCACGCCATGCTACGCATCGCGTTCCTCGCTGTTGATTAGAAAGTGCAGGAATTGCGGTGTATTGTTGTGTGCCTAACGCTCAGTGACTAGCTCCCGCGACGCACAGGGGCTCGGACTCGCCGCTGATGCGTCTCGTTACCTTCACACCCTGTCGCGGCGTCCGCTCGGGGCGCTGGCCCCGATACCCTCCTCCCGCACTTGGTTCGTTCCTGGGGGGCACTGTTACCCCCCCTCACTCACCACCCTTCGGGACATGCTCCTCCCTCCCATATCAATTATTATTATGGCCTGCCATTCCATCAGTACGTGTGATGGACAACCATGACGGACTGTTTTGTACTCCTCAAACCATCATGCAACCCACGCTCAGCTGAGCGGAATTGCATACACTGAATCGCCGATTGAATTAGTGAACACGTTTTTTTGCCCGCACGCGACCGTTACGACAGGTTGTTGCACTTTTGTTGATGACGGATTTCTCCCACAGAAAGAGCATTCCGCTCTTGCAAGTATGACAGCAACACAGGTTCACAGCAAAAAGGACATCCCGCCAGGAGGGATACCGTGGGAACTACCCTGAAGTCCGGGGCAGCAATTCTCATCGAATCCTTTGTACAGCAGGGTGTGACGACCCTGTTCGGATATCCCGGAGCTGCAGTCCTTCCTGTTTATGACGAACTGTATTCGTCCCCGGTTAAGCACATCCTTGTCCGGCATGAACAGGCCGCAGCTCATGCTGCGGATGGCTTTGCACGGGCCAGTGGACGAACCGGAGTATGTCTTGCGACATCAGGGCCTGGCGCTTGCAATCTCATCACCGGAATAGCAACT
>JAPKXU010000259.1 GCA_026394655.1 Methanoregula sp.
GTGTGGGATGTTACTTAATCCGAAAAAAAGATTAATTGAATAATTACCAGCATCATTATTATTCAACCAAATCGCACGTTTTTTATCATCTTTGAGAAATGCCACACACGGCGCGGGAAATACTGGTTGATAGAAAAAATCTGGTTTAATCTTCTTGATAATTCCGCTTAAAAATGAAAGATGAGATTTTTTTAAAAAACGTTCATCATAGATTTGAGGAGAAATTATTGGATTATATCTTCCAATAGCTTTCATTTTTAATAATATTTTTTTGATTTGATCATCAGTATGTCCTTTAAAGAAACTTCTTTCTTCTTCACTAATTTTAATATTTAAATCTGACAAAGAATCAGAATCTCTAGTTATAAATTCGGTCGGGAAAAAATTGCACTCCACACCAATATCATAAGCTGGTCCCGGGCCATGATTGACTAATTTAATATTGATCAATTCATTCGTTAAATCAATAATATCAGCGGAAAGATGTGGTTGTTGTTGTGATAATATAATTTTAGTCTGAAGTTTTGTATCAAGCGCAATTTTTTCCGATGTTTTTATTGACTTATATGTAAAATACGCCAAGAAAAAAGTGGCAATTGCTAATACAATTGTTCCAATAGCTGTTAAACCAACAGAATCCATTTCAAATCCTTTTGTTATTTAATAATAATAGGATCTCTTATTAGTATTATGTGGCATATTGAGAAATTTAGAATTTCATTCTTAAATTTTCAAATTAAAATTGTCCTTTTACAACCCCCTCAACAACAATGAGCTCACCGGTTGCCGCACCTTCCCGGAGTTTCCGGGCTTTTTGGTATTCGGGCGAATGGTAGAATTCCTTTGCCCTCGCAACCGAAGGGAACTGCAGGATGACGATCCGGCGGGTCTCATTCTGACCCTCCAGTGTAAGCGGTTCCGTAGATCGGGCGATAGCTTTCCCACCGAACTTTTCAATAATCGGGGGCGTGGCGTTCAGGTAGTGCCGGTACTGTTCCCTGTCTGTGATATCCACCCGTGCAATGATATAGGCAGGCATTCCCCACTTCACTCCTTCCTCAAAACCGCTGCCCGGTTCACGAAATAGAACCTCCTTTCAGCCAGCCGGAGCCCTGCCTTCTCCGCCAGTGCAAGGTTGTCCCGGAACTCCCCGCCCGAAACGACAAACGGGGGATCGGAATAGAAGAACGTCCCGCCCGGTTTCAGGAGCATAGAGATCTCCCGGAACAGCCTCTCCGGGTCCGGCACTTCGTGGACAACGAAGATTGCGAAGGCGGTGTCGAAGGTCCCGTTCAGATCAGCGGGGAGGTCGAGGGAGTCCGGTGCGCACCGGTGCGTCGTTATCCGCGGCAGGAGCCCGTCGGGCCCCAGTTTCTTCCGCAGAATATCGAGCATCTCCTCCTGCAGGTCCACCGAGAAGACCTGCCCGTTCTCCCCGACACGCTTTGCGAACTCGCGGGTGAAGAACCCCGGCCCGCAGCCGATGTCAAGGACGCGGCCACCGGGCTTCACGTACTTCTCCGCGAGCCGGTCGGGGCGGTAGATGAACCGGCGAAGGCGGGTGTCGAGGATCGCGGTGTTTTTCGGGGAGTGAACCTCGTGGGAGGGGTGTCCGGGGCTTTTTTCACCGGATGTCATGGAGAAATATTGGGGATATGCTGGGATAAAAATTCTGTCAGGGAAAAAAGGACAATGATAGTATGGGGTCAGGAATAACCGGACTGCCATATTCTTTCCAACCAATCACCGCAAACATCATCCCGGCAAACGTGAACTGCCCCCGGCATCCGCAGCCTTCAGCTCCCGCAGCCACGCCTTGACCTCGTCTTGTGCCAGCACGTTCTGATCCTGTGCCGCTGCACGGAACTGCTCCATGTTCGTCATCTTTGAGACACGGGCAAAGTCGTGCAGGACGAGCGGTTCGGGGTCATTGGACTACTAAGGTCATCCCGGATGTTATTTTCAGCGCCTTCTCCCCATCATCGGCCCCGGTATTTACTTCTCTCTCTGTATTCAGGATGTTTTCTTTATGAACGTACCGTTTCGGTATTCGGCAAATGCCCGTTGAAGCTCGTCCTCGGTATTCATCACAATGGGTCCGCCCCATGCAATCGGTTCACGGAGTGGTCTGCCGGAGAAGTACAGGAACCTCACACCTTCGCTACCTGCATGGACCTCGACCGAGGTCCCCTCACCGCCGAACAAAGCCAGGGTACGGTTCGTCAGTTCCTCTTTCCGGGGCTGGTCGAATCTCCCCCGGCCCCCAATAACGTAGACCGCGGCCATGTAGCCGGGCCTGACCAGGTGGGAGAACTGCGCATCCGGTTCGAGTGTCACGTCAAGGTAATCCGGGTCCGCCATGATATCGTGAACGGGACCGGCAACTCCTGCGATCTTTCCGCAGATGACCCTGATGCTCACACCACCCGGCAATGTGACCCGAGGAATGTCTTCAGCACGTATCTCTTGGTAACGTGGATCCATCATCTTGTGGCTCCGGGGGAGGTTAACCCAGAGCTGGAAGCCACCCATCCGGCCATCTACGGGTTTTGGCATCTCCTGGTGGATGATACCAGAACCTGCAGTCATCCACTGGACACATCCGGTATCGACGTTGCCTTTATGACCCATGCTGTCGCCGTGTTCGACCGTCCCTTCCAGCATGTAGGTCACGGTCTCAATTCCCCGGTGCGG
>JAPKXU010000253.1 GCA_026394655.1 Methanoregula sp.
CGTGTCGGTGCCCGGGATATACATATCGGGCAGCGTCAGGATGTTGTGCAGTGCATGGCTGTGCAGCCGGTTGGCACACTGAAGGACCACACGCAGAAGGTGTGCATCCCGGGGGATCTCGCACTTGATGGAAGCTTCCATCGCCTCGACCCCTGCGAGCGTGTGGGCAATCGGACAGATACCACAGACGCGGGACGCGATCTTGGGGACCTGCTCCATCGTTTTACCAACGGCAAGCCTCTCAACGCCCCTTACCGGAGTGATGGAAAGCCAGTTACCCGTCTCGATGATGCCCTGGTCGTTGACCTTGAGCACCAGCTTGGAGTGACCCTCATGTCTTGTGGTTGGGGAAATCTCTACAACTTTCGACAATATTATCGCCTCATTTTATGTTGAGTTGTTCGAATTGCGGTACAAATTTGTAATAGATCTCTCATCTCTAGAGATAATTGACCGTACAGAAGTACGTCCATCTAAATTAACACGATTGTTGTTATAATGTTTATCATTTAGTTCAATCGTTGCGGGAAAATGAAATATAGGTTCAGAATTCACTTTTTTTATAATAACGGAGTCCCTGATATGTTATATATATCTAAAATATCCCAGAATTACAAAACAAAACCGATATTTTTATCCGGAATTTGTAAAAAATGGTATCCGGTTTTTTTATGCACCAGATTATTATTGCTGTTTCAGTCACTGATCGATTCTACAAGGGTCGCCCGGCGTTCTGCAAAGACATTGTGCTGGTGGATGCTCTCCACAGTGGTCTGCTTGATCGTGACCGAATAACGGGAAAGATAATCGAATTCCGCGAGCACCGTCATTGCCATCTCGCGGATGCAGTCCTCAACAAACCCGGGATTCTTATGCGCGGTGACGTACCCGCCGGCTTTTCCCCAAGCAGTATCTCGGAAATTTCGGGTCAAACTACCATACGTCACAATGCATCAGTATGAACGTACAGATCACCCGCCAGCACCGCCACCGGTTCGGACACCGGTGCATTACCGTATCCCTTTCAACCTGAATATCCAAACACCGACAGCCCAATTTTGGCAATCTCCGGTGCATTCGTCATCATGAGATACACCCCGGTACCTAAAAGGGCACAATCTTCGGGGAGAGCGAACCCGATGATGTAGTAATGGTACTTTTGTAAAAGCGCCTCGATAATTTCCGGGGAAAGTGGTTTCTCCGTCTCCGGCAACTGCTCCATCTTTTTGATCTCATCCCATGCAAGTGGTGTCCGCTTCCAGAACCAGAGCCCTTCTTTCAGCCCATAGCCGAAAGCGTGCCACTCCGTTGCCGTGAGGAAGAGGATAGTGAGGTCTTCCGCATCAAAACAATCAGGATAATCACAGGTTTGATAATCTCACATGAGAAAAGTTATGATACAATGCCCGAACTCATCAAACGGAAATGCAAAAATCCTGATGCGTATCTGGATGAGCAGGACTTAAAAGACATTGCCGAATCCGAAGAGGACTTCCGACAGGGCCGGTTTTACACTCACGAAGAAGTCAAAAAACGGCTTGGATTCCGATGAGGTATTCCCTTTCGTGGTCTGATAAATCTATCAAAGAGCTTGAAAAGTTATCTCCTGATATTGGTCAGAGAATTTCCAGTAAACTTGAATCCATATTGAGCAATCCCCATCGGACAGCCGAACGGTGCGAGGGATACCCGTACTATCATCAGCGCATAGGAGACTATCGCGCTATTTTGGATATTGATGATACCGCTCTACAAATCCGGGTGCATTCTCTTGGACTCAGAAAGAAAGTGTATGATAGGTGAGATCTCGACAGAGGATCCCCGCGACAATCGCGCCGGTGTCTACCTGCATCCCATACCGATTTCTTCAACCAGAACTCCCGAAGAACGAGAGTGCAATCTTCACAAGTGCCGGTAAATTCGTCATAACCAGATACCCCACGCAGCCCAAAAGGGCACAGTCTTCCGGAAGGGCAAACCCGATGATGTAGTAATGGTACTTCTCCTTCAATGCCGCAATCAGTTCCGGTGACAACGGTTTTTCCTCGTCAGGCAAC
>JAPKXU010000243.1 GCA_026394655.1 Methanoregula sp.
TGTAGCCTCAGGACCGTAGGGCTGCCCGGTTTTGCTGTACGGGATGCCAAACCGTTCCTGCATCAGGTCACCGAACTTCTGACCCCAGTCGTAACACCATGAGGCATTCAGTTCGACTTCCCGTGCATGTTTTAACTGCTCGACAGTGCAGCCCCCCGCGATAATGGCGTTGATCTTTATCCCGACCTCCCCAAGGAGCCGTTCAATCTCATCCATGTCCCAGTTAAATTCCGTAGGGGACGGACCCCAGCGGGCCCCGAGGATGTTGATCGTTCCTTTCATCGTTGTTTCCGGGGGCTCCATCAGATCCATGATGAGTTTGAATGCATCCTCATACCCGCTCCGGAAATCGCCGCCGAACCCTTCGCTTTTGAGTGCCAGCACCCGGCAGCCGACCAGTTTCTCTGCTTCACGGGCGATACTCTCGACATCATCGCCGATGATCCCGGAACAGCAGCAGGAGAGAATAACAATGAGGTCCGGGTGGTACTTTGCGTATGCTTCCTTTGCGGCTTCAAGGAGTTTTCCCTCGCCGCCATAGATGACATTGCTCTCATCAAGGGTGGTACAGGCTGTGGGTTCGAGCGGGACTCCGCGGATCTCGCAGCATTCGCGTGTCCTGACAAAGTCTGACATGTAGAGCGGACATCCCGTCGGGCCGTGCACAAGGGGGACAACATGCCGTATGCCGCTGATGACATAATATGCAGTAAAAAATTTGCACATGGGAGCGTGAGATGCCTGCAGCTTGGGGATCATCTCGCCGGTTTCAACTTTCTCCAGCAACTGCTGCAGGGTACCGTGAAATACGACAGAATCGTTTTTCATGATTCACACATTCTTCCATCACGCATGGAAGATATAAAGATTTACCATTGTTATGCAGCGTTTCAGCATTCGTTGAATAGGTTTTGTTGCGTTTGTGGTTGATAGGTAAATTCTTTCGAAGTGAAAAATCCGTCACCAACCGTAAACTCGACAGCACAGACGACTGAACATGACCGGGCGTCACCGGGACTCCGCGACAGAGATGTCTTGGTTTGCATGTGCCACAAGACCGGCCCGGTCGATGAGTACCTTTGACCCGGTGGACACATCCGCACAATACGGAGACGGGGCGAGGATCATCCCTTCGGCGCTATCGCTCGTATGGCAGCATTGTCATCGTCGAGTAAAAAAGATAAAATCTCCCGAAACAAAATAACAATCAATACAATAAAGGAAAAGACGATGAAACAAGTCACCAAAGATAATCGTGAATGGTTCCAGGAGTGGGCAAACGAATACGACAATACTCTTGGAAAAGTAAAGAGGCACCATAAACTGCTTGACTTAGTTGTTAAGCTATCGGGAATAAAAAGAAATGACCAGATTCTTGATATTGGTTGTGGAACCGGACTGCTGTCACTGAAATTCCTTGCTAAAACAGCATGCACAATTACGGCAATTGACAGCTCAACCCAGATGCTCAGGATATTTGAAGAAAAAATTGAAAAGTGCAATCTG
>JAPKXU010000065.1 GCA_026394655.1 Methanoregula sp.
AACGATTCACCGGGCTGCAGTGCTTTTTCAAAGACCGCCTTGCCCTCGCTCTTTACAATCACGTCCGCCGATGATGCTATGCAGGTAGTGCCCGTACATGCCGAGCAGTTCGGTACGGTTGTTGCGTCCAGCGCGTAATTACCTATGAGCGGGGTCGGGACTGTGCCAATATCGCCAACAATATCGGTCACGAACTCCTGGTTTGACTGTGAGCAGAACAACTTTGCAAGCGCGATCCATGTCTCTCCAGCACCACCGATACTCGTCGCAACTGCGGTATCACCGGCTTTAAAGATCGTAAATGCCGCTGCATCCGGTACCGTGCCCGTGAGTGCTGAATTGTTCATCGGGGTATACGAGCAGACGGGTGAGCCGGTCGCCGGGTAATTGCACCCGTACTGGAGCGGGTTGCCCACCGTCAGGGTATTCGCGGTCGGGCTGATGGTCGCAACTGGTCCTTTGACCGTGACTTCCAGCATAACCGCACCCACCGGTACACATATGCAGCACAGGAACAGCACTGCAATAAGTGCAATAAGAGCTGTTTGTTTCATGATCAGGAATCCTCCATTCACCATAATACGACCATCGATGGAATCTTCTTGCCCTTATAGCGACAACCATGTACTCATGAAGGTCACCTTCCTTGGCACGAACGGGTGGTACGACACCCTCACCGGCAACACCTGTTCGACGCTCGTCCAGACTGCCGCGTGCGATATCATTCTCGATGCGGGCAATGGCATCGCAAAGGCTGACCGTTACATCACGCAGGATAAACCGGTGTACCTTTTCCTCAGCCATCTCCATCTCGATCATATCGCCGGGCTGCACACGCTTGTCAAGTTCCGGTTCAAAGAGGGACTGACCATCTTCGGGCTACCGGGTATTACCGCTGCTCTCAACCGTATTGTCTGCGAACCGTATACCATTCCATTTTCCGATCTCTCCTACGATGTGACAATTACCGAACTGGCTGAGGGTAGGCACCAGTTCCCGTTCGCTTTCGAATGCCTCCCGCTCGTCCACCCGGTGCCCTGCTACGGGTACCGGCTTGAAACGGATGGGAAGGTGGTCACGTACTGCACAGACCCCGGGGTGTGCGAGAACGCGATTACCCTCGCACGGGAAGCAGATCTCCTGATCACCGAATGCGGTTTGAAACCCGGTGAGACCAGTCCCGGCTGGCAGCACTTAAATCCCGGGGATGCGATCGGGATCGCCAAAAAAGCCCACGCAAAAAAACTTGCCCTGATGCATTTCGGTGCAGGGGTGTACGGGACGCTTGACGATCGCCGTGAAGTTCAGAAAAACTTTGCATCATCTTTTCCCGGGCTTGTCGTCACATACGATAACATGACACTTGATGTGTGAAACTAACCTGATGCCTGCGTGCTTCCAGAACGGGGGACTTTTAACAGGAGCATAAAGCCCCATAATCGTCATAACAGAGTTTGAATTCGGCACATTGCTTCTCGATAGTGCATATATACCAAACAGGCTCTATGATAATTTATGGTGAAAATTATTGGGAATAACAGGGTCCTCTTTGCAGCGGGCATTGTCCTGCTCCTTACCTGCGCTGTTGGCATTACACCGGTGGCAGCAGAAGTGGGTTTCCGGATCTTTTCGAACCCATCCGGGGCGCTTGTCTCGGTAGATAATTTCTGGTTTGACATCACTCCGGCATCAGTCCCCAATGTCGGCAGCGGGTGGCACACGATCCGGGTCAGCATGGAAGGCTACCAGCCGTATTCAGACTCCAAGTATTGTGACGATAAAGATGGTGGCATCCAGACCTGCGTGGTCAATGTAAACCTTTACCCGAATCCCGTTTCTGTTGGGTGGCTCCGCATCAATCCATTCGGTGCAGAAGTATGGGTTGACGGTATTGACAAGGGAAATGGGGCTATGACCATCCCGCTCTCCCCAGGAAACCATAATCTTATCCTCCGTAAGCCCGGCTACTATGATTACACGGAAACGTTTACCATCAGTGCCGGTGATGAAACTGCCCGTGCACCCGGTATGACAGCTTATCCTGCTCAGCCCCAATACGGCTCACTCCAGATCGATTCGGACCCGGCAGGTTCCGCCGTTTATCTGGATAACAACTACAAGGGCATCGAACCTGCATACGGAGCATTCTTCATCACGGATCTCGTTCCGGGAACCTATACGCTCAAACTGGTGATGCAGGACTACCAGACATGGACGCAGCAGGTGCAGGTACAAGCGGGAATTGTGAATGATATTCATGCCAAGCTCATCCCAAATCCGCCGGGTCCGACTCCTGATACAACAGGTCAGTTATACGCCTATTCAACCCCCGGCGGTGCCAACGTGTACATTGACAATGTCTACCGGGGCATCACTCCCCTCACGCTCCGCGACATTCCCGCCGGGAGCCATACGGTCATGTTCAGGTTGACCGGGTTCCAGGACTACTCAACTGTCGCAAATGTGAATGGCGGAACCATCATTAATGTACCTGCGACACTCAATTCCGCACGACAACCGGTCCAGCCAACAAAATCCCCAGTCGGCACTGCAACCATCATCTCTGCGATAGGCATCTGTGGCGCTGTTCTCTTAATCAGGAAAAGAATATAATCCACACTTTTTTCTGTTGCCGGAGCAACCGCACGACACCAGATAGCGGATCAACGTAAAAAATAAGAGTGTTTTTCCTCTATTACCGTGCCCGGGTCTGTACCCGGGGTTCGATAATTGTCCAGATCCAGTCGGCAAGTTCACGGATGTTTTTGGTCTGGATGTAGATCTCACCGGGTCCGGTAATCTCGGTGACGAATCCTTCTCCGCCAAGGATCGTCTCCTTGAGCCCGCCAAATTTGATCACCTTATACTGGCAGGTATCGCTGAATGCCACGAGATGGTGGTTATCAACGATCAACTTCTCACCCGCACTGAGCGTATGCTTATCGATAGCACCAAATGTATTGATGAAAAGGAGCCCGGCTCCCGACACCTTGATCATGAACAGTCCCTGACCAAAGAGCCCTTTTGTAAATCCCTGCCACTGGATGTCAAGGTTGACACCTTCCTGCGAAGCAACATACGCCGATTTCTGGATGATATATCCCTTCCCCGGTTGCACATCGAGCGTGTCGATGTCCCCCAGCGGTGCTGAACTGAAGGCAGCTTCGCCCGATGCTGCTGTTGAAGTAAAGTCGTTTATAAAAAATGACTGCCCACCAACGATTGTCATGCCAAGAGTGCCCCAGAAACTTTTGTCCCGTTTATGGGTCTTCACATCAAGAGTGGGCTGCATGTATGCCATCGCTCCTGCTTCTGCTGTGAGGGATTCCCCGGCACTCAACTGCACAACGAGGAGCGAGTATGCGGGTTTATATTTGATCTCATACTTCACGATTATCAGTCCTGATTAGTTTTATTGTTTCTATAAGCATGCACAAGAGTGTTTTGTTTGCTCTCGGTTTCATTTGCCTTAAAAAAACCCGAAAAACAGGAAAAAAATAGTTTGTGAATTACTCAATCACAATCGCCGGCTTGAACGGCAGAGCCGTAGCTGCCTTCGCATGCCCGCTCGTCTCTGCATCGGTGATATGCACCGGGACGCCGAACTCCTTTTCTAAAAATGCCTGTGCCGCCTCAAAGACTGCACGCTCATCGATCGGTGCCTTTACAAGCGGTTCCACAACATGCGGGGGCAGGCGGTGGATGAGCGTAGTGCATTGCTTCGCCGCATCGGTTGCTTCCCTGCCGCGTTTCCGCATCGCTTCGTCTTTCATGATCTCTTTGATCACCGTGTTGCGATCCGTTGACTTTGCGATGGTTGCAAAGATCTCGTGCTTCCATGCCGGCGCAAGGGAGATCGTGATCGACTTCGGGGTGATCTGGATCAGTTTTTTAATCGACTCGACATCCTCCACAGTACGGTACAGAAGTTCCTCGGCAAGCTCGATCTTTTCATTTACGAGCGTCTTGTCAGCGACGGGCCATGGTGCAAACGAGATCAGTCCTTCTCCCCCAAGCTCGTGCCAGAGATGCTCTCCCGTGAATGGGATGAAGGGGGCGAGGAGCCGGGTCCAGACGGAGCAGAGCGTCGCAAGTTCACTTGACCCTGTACTGCCATCAGTCAACCGGCGCCGGTACCACTTGAGATCCGCTTCGATCGCAAAGGACGACTCCTGCAATGCCTGCCGTGTCTGGAAGTTCTCAAGCGCTGCTGTTGCACGGGCGATATGCTCCTGCAACCGGCTGACCAGCCAGCGATCGATGTCCTGTGGTTCTCCCCGTGCCCCCTTTGCCTCAAGCACGGTATTGTAGAACCGCTCGATCTGCTTCTTTGTCGAGAGGACGAGCTCGTTTCGCCAGTCAAAGTCCTGCCACGGTTCGGCACTGCCCATCAAAAACATCCGCACCGTGTCTGCACCGAACTCGTCCACGGCATCTTCCAGTAAAAATACGTTTCCTTTCGAGGAAGACATCATCGCTCCGTTTAAGAGTCCCATGCCGAAGACGACCATTCCCAGCGGCAATTTGTCCTTCGGGAAGATCGTCACATGGTGGAAGATCTGGAACGTGAGGTGGTTGGAGATCAGGTCTTTTGCCGAGAACCGGAAGTTATACGGGTACCAGTAGAGGTACTCATTCCGCATTGCATCCAGTTTCTTCTTCTCCGGTAAATCGGGGGATTTTTTGCCGAGGAAGATGTAATCGAAGACTTCGGGCGTGAGATACTTCGGCTCGATCTCCCGGATCTTGTGGGCAATCGTGTAATATGCCATATAAACCGTCGAATCAGAAAGCGGTTCGATCAGTTGCGTAGTGTCCCACGGGAACCGGGTGCCGAGCCCGACACGACGGGTGCACGCCCAGTCTTTCAACCAGTCGACCGTCCGGTCAAACTCGACCCGGACTTCTGGCGGCACAAGTGCCATGTCCTTTAAGTGATCCGAGACTTCCTTCTTCCACGCCGGGTCGCTGTATTTCAGGAACCACTGGTCATGCAGGATCTTGACCTTTACCTTGTTGCCGCAGCGGCAGATGACCGGGCGTGAATCGAACTCGTACATGATGGTCGAGTTGTACTGCTCGATCATAGTCTGTGCCACTTCGTCCCGGGCGAATTTTACCGGTTTACCGCCGTATTTCGCGAAGAGTTTCCCTTTTGAGAACTCCGCAGAATAAATCTCCTGCGTAAGCGTCTCCATCCGGCTGTCCATCTGGTGCGTGATCCCGGCTCGCTCTACTGCGTCCTGTGCGGGGACTTCCCCGTATCCATCAACCTTGATGAGCGGAATGGGCTTAATCTGCGTGTACCTTCCCTGCTGCTGGAGGTCACGGAGCGCGATGTAATCGAAGGGCGCATGGGCGGGGACACTCATCACCATGCCGGTTGCCATGTCCGGGTCCACAAAATCAGCCGGTAGGATCGGCACCTCGCCGCAGAGCGGGTGCGTGACGGTCTTGTCGATCAGCTCTTTTCCCGGGATCTCTTGTGTGATCTCAACGGTATGGTCCTGGAGCCCCAGTTTCTCTGCCGCCTCTTTGGAGATTATCCATGCTTTTCCGTCAACCAGCGCCGAGACATACGTCACGTCCGGGTTCGCCCACAGGTTCGTCACACCGTGGATCGTCTCCGGGCGGAGCGTCGCCGTAGGAATGAACGCATCACCAAACTGGAACATGACAAGCGTGAACTTGATCACTTCTGCCTTGTCACCTTCGAGAAGGTCGTGATCTCCCACCGGGTTGTCGTCAACCGTGCAGTACCGGACAGGGTGCACCCCTTTTATCACGTGTCCGGCTTCGTAGAGATGCTTCCACTGCCACTCGATGAACTTGCTGTACGTCGGATCAATGGTGATGAACCGGCGGCGCCAGTCAATGGACAACCCGCACGCTGTCATCACGCGCTGGTACTCGGCAGCAAAATGCCGGACAATTGTCAGTGGATCGACAAACTCATCGAGTACATTCTGCGGGACTTTGTAGAGATCGCGGTAGAGATGGATCGTCTTTGGATCTTTTCGGGCGATCCTTTTCGAGATGCCGATCACCGGCGCTCCCGTGACGTGAAACGCCATCGGGTAGAGCACCTGTTTGCCCCGCATGCGCCAGAACCGGGCGATCACATCCGGGACGATGTACGTGCGCCCGTGCCCGACGTGCATCGCGCCGCTCGGATACGGGAATGCAACATTCAGGTAATATTTTTCGAGGTCTGAAGGATTGGATTCAAATGCGTGTTCCCATTGTTCTTTTGCTTCTTCTTCAAATGTGCCCAGATCAAATTCGCTCAATCAATGTCACCTTCTCGTAAAAACAAATGGTTGGATCTTCAGATTATACCGCTCTTAGCTTGATGATCTCGTTATTCTGGTAGCGCCGGATCATCTCCTGCGCGATACTTGAGTTCTTCGCAAGGTTGATCTCTCCTGCATCGTTGACCGTTGCCGTGAAGAGATATTCTTTGCCTGCAAAGACGTCGACGATCTTGCCGCTCTGTTCGAGTGCGATGATCGTGAGCTGTTTTTTGTCAGTTTGTATTTTGATCGTGTTACTATCAGGGGAATCATCATCGGGGTTCAACAGATCCTGCTGACGGTTTAATTCTGAACGGGGTTTGATATCAATCCCGATACCAACCTTGTTGACGATCGCGGAGATGTTCTTTCCACCCTTACCGATTGCAGCAGGAACATCCTTATCATCGATATAGACGACGGCTTTTCCATCGCTGATCATCTCGACGTTAATGTTACCATCGGTGTAACGCCCGATCTCGCGTGCAATCTCTTTTTCGGTGAGATTCCAGCCCGGTCGGTCGTCAGATCCCTTTTTCGGGGTTGCGTCCTGTATAGCGGCAAGGGAACTGCGGGTGTTCTCGAGCGGCGCTACCGGATGCCCGATCTGCTGGATATGCGGTACATGCGGGGTCTTCGCCGCTTGTGCAAAAGAGGGTACCGGGGAAACTGCGAGTACCGGCATCACGATGGTCTCGCCATCATACCGGAAGACATCCAGTGCGAGACGGTTTGTTTCATTATCGGTGACGGTTGTCACCGGGCGGATGTGCAGGTCATGTGCCATCCCTTCCGGCACCTTGATGGTGAACCCAAGATCGTAGACCTTTGTAATCACACCCTTCTCCAAAAAGATGATCGTGTTCACGATCTGCGACAGGACAGAGAAGTCGACACGGTCTGAGAAGCGCTGGACTGCATCCTGCACGCTGTTTGCGTGGATGACCCCGACCATGCCAAGTCCAGCAAGCCGCATGTCCGCAAATACGGAAAAGTCTTCGGTCTTGCGGAGCTCGTCAAAGATCACAAAGTCCGGGCGGACGAGGAGAAGGATATCGGCAGTATTTGTCATGCTCCCATCCAGCGTTGTATACTGCGTGATCTGGTCCGGCACCTGTAATTCACGAGGTGCTTCCATGGTCTTTACAACAAAGCCATTATCCGCGAGGTACGTGGCAACGCTCTGGGCGAGCGTGGTCTTACCGGATCCCGGTGCACCGGCTATGATAAGCCCCCGTCGATCGGATACAATCCTTTTTTTGATGATGTCAGCTTTTGTATAGTTGTCCAGCGTCACATCAACAATCGGGCGGACAGCGGTAATCTCCATGCCATCCGAGAACGGGCGCCGTGCGATGGCGATCCGCATCGAGCCAATCTGCACAACAGTGATCCCCCGTTTCTCAACTTCAATGAAACCGTCAGGATCGCGTTTCGCCCGTTCGAGGATCTCCTGTGCAAGGTTGCGGAGCTCGTACTCGCTCACCGGCTGCTCGCGGATCTTGACAAGTTTCATGTCGCTGATCGTGCCTTTCTTCGCCGCGGGGCTGCACCGCTCTTTTAAGTACACGGCGATGGTGTGCTCATCGAAGAACTGATCGATGCCGAGAGGAACGAAGTCGCTCACCTGGGGCTTTAAGTAGATGACATCGAGCCCTTTTGCCCGCGCCACCTCAGCCTGCACGGAATCGCTCGTAATGAACCGTGCAGCATTCTCAATCGCGATATTTCGTATCATCGCGTCGATCTCCCCACCACTTGCGAGCTTGACCTGCTCGAGAGAGGGGCGGATACCGGAGAATTTGAGTTCTATCGTCTTCTCTTCTGCCATTTTGCAGAGAGACTGCAGCTCGTTCAAGCCCGAGAACCCAATCTCTCGCCCTTTATTTGCCTGGGCTTCAAGTTCTGCAATAACTGCTTCGGGAACAATTATTGTTGCACCTTTGTATTCACCTGCTTTTATCATTGAAGTGATGCGTCCGTCAATAAGGACGCTTGTATCTGGTACCAGTATCATAAAATATTATTCCTCCTGTATGGTATGCTCTATCGTATGCTCTTGTATGTTGCCGTATTCGTTCAACGATGAGTGATCGTTGATGGGTAAATATTCAATGTGAGGGTTTATAAGAGGTTCGAAATCAGCGCGCGGGTGTGAAAAACAATCGTTGGTGCCCGTGACAAAGAAGGATCCGGATTCGTCTTTTATTCCCCAAGATACCCATTGACCGATTATGATCTGAATTGTGAAGATCTTCGCATGCGGGAAAGAAATGCGAAAGACTCTTTTTTTATTGCAAAATTGGGGGTAGGAAATATCTTTCGGATTGCAGGGGAATTGTAAGGAGGAAATACGGCAACTATCTTCTGCTGTCTCCGTTTCGCAGCTCCATCTTCTTGCCACACACCGGACATTGATAGACCACATTGCCATGTCCATCTGCCCACACCCGTGTCATCTGTGTCCCTTCATGGGTGCTATCACAAACTGGTACCTCGAATTCAGCCATATCCATATCCTCTGAATAAGCATGATTTGAATTTTTGTAGGATTTATTAGTATTGTACAATTGCATGAACCCGCTCGTCCCCGTGAAACACGAACCATGGCACATTAGTTCCAATATGCACGAACCGTCTTTTACATCGAAAAGGAAAGAGACGATCTCATTCTTCTGCCGGGCAGATGCCAGACATGTTGATCCTCCCCTTTGTTCTGGTAATTGAGATACAACTTGATGACAGTACCTTCCGCGACAAGGGGTTTCATCGATTGCTATTGGGTTATGATCCTCCCCGGGTATAGCACAATTGATCCAGAAACCGTTCTTTGTCTTCACAACTGCCATATAGTTGATGACGAATTGTTTCCGGCTTTGATTGTTTTAGATTTGCAGGAGTTTCCTCTGGAAGAGGGAACAACATGGGCGGATATCCTGAACCATCCTGTTGTCTACCGCCGCAAATTTAAAAAATTGCACCGTTCCACCGGGGAGATGCAAAAGACCTTTTTTTCATGCGAGATCGTAATTTTTTTGTACCGTGCGGTTCAATAGTTGAACATATTTTGTTCCCGTAATGGAGTGAAAATATGAGAAAAATAGCATTATTTGCAATGATTATCGGTTTGCTGATTAGCGCAGGTTGTACATCGGCTCCGTCACAAAATACGTTGCCGGGAGCGGTGCAGCCAAGCCCGGCTCCAACGGGCGGGACACTGGGAATACCGGTATCGCTCGTCACGATTGCACCGGGTGCCGCTTTACCGATGAAAACGGAAGTGACGTTGGGAACTGCGGAGAAGCCGTTCAATGTATCGATTTATAGTATCGAGATAGATCCTCCGGATGAATCAGGAAAACATGTCATCAACATCTATGTTGGCGCAAAAAATATCGGGGAACAACCCCACAATTTGACTTGGTTCTCTAAACTTACCGATATCAATGGCAAAACCTATGGGGGGATTGGAGTTTCACATGCAGGTAACGGGGCAAGAACTCGAGACGTGTTCCCAAATACGACAGAAGCGGCACGGGATTAC
>JAPKXU010000135.1 GCA_026394655.1 Methanoregula sp.
CTTACCGGTTTCCACTTACCGGTTTCCACTTACCGGTTTCCACTTACCGGTTTCCACTTACCGGTTTCCACTTACCGGTTTCCACTTACCGGTTTCCACTTACCGGTTTCCACTTACCGGTTTCCAATCGGATTATACAACGCACAATTTTCTAATATCGAAGGTATTTAATCAAAGTGCAGATCACTATGAATTATCATGACTTCATTCCGTCATCATACGCGATTCATTCCGGGGTTTCTCTGCCTTGGAATTATACTGGTGTTGGTGTTGCTCGTCAGCGGGTGTACCCAGCAGGCACCAATCCCCCCTGTTGTAACTCCGACGATGAATACTACCCCGGCACCGACCGGGATGACAACACCAATGGCTGCGGATGGAAAGAAAATGGTCACGTACACGGAAGCGGATAATGGTAAAACCGGGGACATCGCACAGAACTCTCGGTTCGCAGTACAACTAGCAGAAAATCCCACTACCGGTTTTATGTGGAATGCAACCCTGTCACCGGGTCTTGAACTCCAGTCAACGGATTTCCGCCAGAGCCGCCCGGCAGCCCCCGGCATGGTTGGAGTGGGTGGGACCCGCACGTGGATTATCCTTGCAAATAATACGGGAAACCAGAACTTCTCTGCCATCTACCGCCGCTCATGGGAGCCGGTAACAGGCAACGAGACGGCATATAGCATGAACATCAGGGTCATTACGATCTGAGTCAGCAATAAACTGTCAATGAGATTATGGGGTCCTGAAGGTCCCAAATGAAAATCACCTTCATGACTTTCTTTTTGGAATCTGTGACCAAAGGGATTAATGATATTTTTTTAAAAACAACAATTAAGGGCGAGAAAAAAAGAAGAAGCCGTATTCCTGATCACCGGTTGATATGCACTACTTTTGCCGGGGGGAACCCGTTGAAGTAGGTAGATGACGCATGCGAATACGCGCCAATATTCTCTGAATAAACAAGGTCGCCGATCTCAAGTTCGGGGAGTTCAGCCGAGAGCGTGATTGTATCGAACGCATCGCAGGTCGGTCCGAAGACGGCAGAGATCTGCGTCTCCCCTTCACGGAACGCGAGCACCGGGTATGTCACATGATCAAACACCTGCCCCGAGTACGTGTGATACACACCATCATTGATGTAATAACAGGGCTTGTTGTCGCGGAACGCCTTCCCCACGACTTTTGCAACGAGCGTGCAGGCGTTTGCCACAAGGAATCTGCCGGGCTCAGCAAGGATCTGCATATCCGGGGGGAACAGGCGATTGATTTCGGTATTCAGTTTCTTTGCGAGGATACCAAAGGATTTCACTTCCGGATGATACTTGACCGGGAAACCCCCGCCGATATCAAGGATCCGGATCTTTTTACCCGTCCGCGTCTCGGTCTCGTTGATGATATCTGCGGAAAGCTGTAACGCTTTGACATAATTCTCAAAGTTCGTGCACTGGCTCCCAACATGGAAGCTCAATCCCTCGACCACGAGCCCACGATCGAATGCCTCTGCAATCAGATCAACTGCCTCACCCGGATCAGCACCGAATTTTGAGGAGAGTTCGACCATCGAACCGGTATTGGGGACACGGATCCGCAGCACCACACCCGCATGGGGTGCATGTTCCTGGATCTTCTTGATCTCTTCCCGGTTATCGAACGTAACAAGTGGCTTGTAATGGTCAAGTTCTTCCAAGGTCTCGATAGGCTTGATCGTATTTGCATAGATGATATTATCCCAGATCCAGTCCTGCCGCTCTTTTTCTGGCATATCCCGTATAAATTCATAGACGATCATAAACTCGGGCATCGATGCCACATCGAAACTCGCGCCCTCATTAAAAAGGGTTTTTACGATCTCGGAATTGGAATTTGCCTTCACCGCGAAATATACCTGAACGGTCGGCAGGTACTTTTTAAACTCCTGGTAATTCTTTCGGATCTTCTCGTGGTCGATCACGAAAATAGGAGTCCCATGCTCGTGTGCAAGTGCCTGGAGCCAATCCTTTCTGGTCTCTTTAATGTGATGGACTTTCTCAACCCGGTCCTTCATGCTGTTCTTTTTCACGTTCCCTGCCCCTGGTTAGTACATGATTGATTCATTGCACGAATAAGAAGTTTTTGAATTGCCACACATCATCCCGGTCAAACGTGTTCTCCGGGTTCTCCTTGAAATATACTGCCCGGTTCTTCAACGGTGTCCAGTCAGCCGGACCGGACCAGAACGTACCGAGATATGGCTTTGCGATGGAGAGGACATACTCGTGCGGCAGATCATCCGGAAGGCAGAACCCCTTTTTCGGGTTCTCAATCATCCACATCACTGCAGTGACAACACCGAGTGCTACCTGTACTGTCGTCGCATTCTGCCGGGGTGCAAGAGTTTTCGCCTCTTCGATCGGGAGAATACTCCCGTTCCACCATGACTTGTATGGGTGACCCATCAAAAGAGCCCCAAGAATGTCCGCACCGGAGATGATCTCCCGGTCGTTTAAGATCCGCAGTTTGGATTGCAGTTCGTAATTTCTGCCGCGCAACTCATGGAGCGACGCAATCGTTGCATCGCAGGGCATGTACGCGTAGTGTACGGTCGGGCGGTAGATAGCTTTTCCATCTTTCCAAACCGTCCAGCGATCGGATATGCCATATGCCTCTCCATGCCGGATGACCATCCCGACGATCTCCTCGTTGGGGATCCATGACCGGACCCAGGTATTAATCCCCATGCGGGCGAGCAGAATCTCATTCTTCGGTCCTGCCGGAGGAACCTGCGCAAGGTATGGAAGTTCTTTCTCATGAGTACCCCAACCGATTTCAGCGGGAGCTGTCCCCTCTTCCTTTAAGCCCTCGATACACCATGTCCCGACAAACTCGTCCACTTTCTTGGGGGATCTTGTGATCTGGGTGTCACGCTCGGAACAGTGGATGACCTTAACACCGGTTGCCATTGCAAGTTCGGCAAACTTCTGTTCTTTAATCAACTGCTCCATGTACGTCGGATCGGGCGCGATATCATCTACAATCATCTGGCGTGCAATATCACAGAGTCCCTGTCGTGCAAAGTGCGAGATAAGACCGGGGTTCGCACCGTGGTCAACGACACAGGTGGCGGCGTTATCGAGATCTTTTGTGAGCTCGTGGAGTTTCATCTGCCGGTAGTACAGGGTCTTCTCGTACGGGCTTGCGGTGAACTTTTCGGCATCCGGGTCCCACGCTTCGACAGAGGTGTTTACGTACATGACGTTGTGGTCATGACACCACTGGACGATCTCGCAGCAATCGATGTTCCATGCGAGATCGATAAGGAGCCCACCTTCCGGCAGGTACTCCTCAAGGATCTGGGTGAGGTTCTCTGGCGTCACCTTTTGTTTGAAGAACCGGAGACCTCGGGATGTCCACGCCTTGAGATCCTGGGATTTATTTTTAAAATCGATAATCGTGATGTTCTCAAGCGGTATTGTAACATGCCTGAGCAGGATTGGAAGCGTGCACTTGGACACGGCACCATACCCAATAATCAGTACTTTGTTTTTGAATTCCAGCCCCATTCTTCAGATCATACGTCATTAAACTAGATGTCATTTTCCCCTCCATTTATACAAAAATCATTTGGGGAAGTTCAGGGATGTTAACCGGATCTGGTTTTATTCAGATTGTGTAAAAAAAATGTTGCCCGGCACTCCCGCGTCATTCATTAATCTATGTTTGGTCTGACGAGAATAGCGAGAAGGAACACAAGGGCGATGACAATGAGACCGGTGATCAGGTAGAATTGCTGCTCACGCTCAAACTGCATGAGAAGATCCTTTGTGCCGTCGTTATGTGGCGCGATGGTGATCATCTGGCGGCTGATTGCTTCTGATTGGGGGTCGGTGGCGATCAGCATGTATGTGCCTTGTGGAAGTGTCGCGCCTTTAATCGTCGTCATGTATATGCGCTGGTCTGCCGGAAGAGCTGCGGTATTCACGTGCGGGAGGGGAATAGATCCAAGCCGCGTGCTATCCGGCATTGAAAATATTTCAACGATGATCTGTTCCGGTGCTGTATTGTATGGGGCATTTCCTACCCATAAGACGGAAAGGGTCAAAGGATTGTCCATGTCCGTTGATCGGGATGAGATATTAAAAACAAGTGATGGTTGTAATGGCGGTGTGGATGCCATCGTTCCAGCGGGGAAAAGAAGTACACATAATCCTGCCAGTATACAACACAATTTCAAAATTTTTCTGTCAGCCGGAATCAAAAGATACTGCATATCCAGAGCGTGGGTTCAACGAACAATACGCTTTGTGGTTGTTTGTGAAATAATTTACATCACTGACAAGTGTTGACCCATTTAACTTTTCCTGGATTCCATGGGATGGGGGAGTTTGACATGCCAACCGCTGATGTGCGGGATCGTGCAAACATAGGACATGGAAATAGGATGAGGTGAATTCATGCTGATAACGAATAATACCTGTCGCCACCCATGATATTCCTAGGAAGTGTCTATGGCACCAGATCAGGACTGCATGCAATGCGGTCGCTGTTGTGAGAAATGGGGGTGGGACCAGAAGGGAGTTATCGAAGATATTCTCCCGTGGATAGAAGCAAACCGTCACGATATCCTCCAGTTTGTCGCGATAACGCTGGTGAACGGAAGACGCTGCAACGGGGGAGAGATCCGGATCGATGATCTGCCAAATGTCCTCCGCATCAATTATTGGATAGCACCTGATGGCAGTGTATTGCACCATTGCCCGTTCTACCGCAAAGCGGAAGACGGGAAAGTGTACTGCAATATTCATGAAACGAAACCACGGGTCTGCATCGGGTTCACGCCATGGAAAGAGGGTATCCGTGATTATGCGTTGAACTGCCCGGCATGCCGGAATACCGCTCCATAAGATACCGTATTTTGTTCTGACCGGATTTTTTTCCCAACACCGTAGTGCACGTTCGAAAAAGAGCGGTGGCTTAATTCATAGCCCGTGAAAAGTAGTATGGTGATCCTTTGTCCAAACGCGCTGTTGATATGGTCTTTTCCGCGACATACGCCCTCACTGATCTTCGCATGATCTTACGGGAGACGGCGCCATCGCACGAACTGGATGCCGAAAAGAGAGTACAGGCAGAGCGTCTGCTGGACAACCTCGAACGGCAGGTTGCCGCACTCAAACAGGAGATGCTGAAATGAGATGTGGAGCGGGGATCGAAGCCCGGCAGGTAAACGAGCTCTTCATTAACATCGACCCGATACAGGCAGGAGGGCGCCTGACGGGTGATGCAATAAAAGCAATCATCGCATATGGCGATGGTTATTCAGTCTGTGACAACTGCCGCAAACCCAACCGTCTTGACTATATCGCAAAACCTCCCATCGTCGATTTCCATAAAGATGTCGCTTCCTGGCTCAACATGGATACCGCACGGGTAGTGCCCGGAGCACGGCGCGGGTTCCAGGCTGTCACCCATACGTATGTACAAAAGGGCGATCCGGTCCTCCTCACTTCGCTCTCCCATTATACGGAATTCCTCGCAGTTGAAGGAGCCGGGGGTGTTGCACGGGAGATCCCGGCAAATGCAGAGCATATCATCACCGCTGATGCAACTGCAGCAAAGATCGAAGAGGTGCAGCGTGAAACTGGCAAACCCCCGGTACTCGCATTCATTGACCACGTTGATTACCAGTTTGGCAACATGCATGATGTTGCTGCGATTACAAAAGTGGCGCACCAGTACGATATTCCGGTGCTGTATAATGGTGCGTATACTGTCGGTATCCTGCCAGTTGACGGCAAAAGTCTGGGCGCAGATTTTGTTGTAGGATCCGGGCACAAGAGCATGGCAGCCCCGGCGCCATCCGGAATCCTTGCCACGACAACCGAACATGCACAACAACTCTTCCGCACAACCACCATCGAAGGCGATGTGACAAAACGACGGTTCGGGATCAAGGAGCCGGAGATGATGGGTTGCACGCTCATGGGTGCAACACTCGTCGGCATGATGGCATCGTTCCCGCACGTGAAGGAACGAGTGAAACATTTCGATTTGGAACTGGCGCACAACAAAATTATCATTGATGCGCTCCGATCCATTGACGGCACAAAAATACTTTCGGAATACCCACGAAGACACACCCTGACCCGTGTTGATACAACCGGATCCTTTGACCGCGTGGCAGAGACGCATAAGAAGCGCGGGTTCTACCTATCGAGTGCGCTCGCGGACCACGGTGTGACGGGTGTTATTCCCGGCGCAACGAGGATCTGGAAGTTCAACAGCTACGGCACCACAAAAAGGCAGGCGGAGCATCTGGCAGCAGCATTTGTCGCCATTGCCGATGAAAATGGGCTTCGTGTCACCCGGTAATTCCTTTTTTTGTCCTATCCGCATTCCCGTTTGGTGTGAAGATTTAATTCAATCTCATCGACACTGTTTTTGAATCCAGCGATGGCTGTATGCAAAAAACAACAGGGTTCCTGTGCCTGCATGAGTTTAAGAGGACTGCCTGACATAAGGATAATCGTTGAAAAACGTACATGATTCCATCAGGGACACATGCATACAGCACATGAAAATGGTGCGAGCCGTTTCATATTAACCGCTGATGAGCAGAATATGGCACAAAAACCCGGCATGAAAACGGTGGCGGTCTTTTTCATAAGAAAGAATCCTGTGCAGACCCGGCATGTTTGTCATGAGGTGGCGCAATGTTTGAAAAATACGACCTGACAAAAAAGATCGATGATCATAGCTTCGCGAAGGAATGCGCCCCCCTGCAGGAACGATTGGGCATCCTCCAGAGGGAACTCCGCGAGAAGAAGATCCCGGTCATCATCGTCATGGAAGGCTGGAATGCATCCGGTATTACCAACTCCATCCATGAGATCATCCGGTTTTTAGACCCCCGGGGGTTCAACCTCTACTCCACTGGTACGCCCACAGATGAGGAACTGGCTCACACGCTACTGTGGCGGTTCTGGGTAAATACTCCGGCAAAAGGGAGGATTGCGATCTTCGCCCGCAGTTGGTACAGCCGGGCGCTTGCTGAGAATGTATCGGGAATTGAATGGAAGAAGAATGTCAAAGAGGCAATCACAGCCATCAACAATTTCGAGCGCCAGCTGACCGATGACGGAACGATTATCATAAAATTCTTCCTCCACATCAGTGCTGAAGAACAGAAAAAGCGTCTCAACGAACGGGACAAAAATCCGCTTACCTCATGGATGATCACGAAAGGGGACTGGGATTTCCATCGCCTCTATGACAGTTTCCTGCCGATTATGGAAGAATCTATCAACGAGACAGACACCTCAAATGCCCCATGGACGATCGTTGAGGCAACCGATACCAACTACATGGTACTCAAATGTTACCAGACGCTCATCAAAACGCTCGAAAAACGGAGCGCGGAAATCTCCGGGAACAAAAAGAAGAGACAGGCTGACGATACAATCAAAAAACCCAAAAGAATCGAGGTTAAAAGACGGGCACATCCCCCGGTCTCATTGCCAAAAGAAGAGTACCAGACCCAGATAGCGGCTGCACAGGTACGGGCACGGGATCTCCAGTATGTCCTTTTCAAGCGCAACATCCCGGTTATCATCATCTTTGAAGGCTGGGATGCCGCAGGGAAAGGCGGCACCATCATGCGCCTAGTCCGGGACTTAAACCCGCGCGGGTACAATGTAATCCCCATCGCAAGCCCGAACGACATAGAACTCGATCACCATTACCTCTGGCGTTTCATCCGCCACTATCCCAAATCCGGGCACACCACCATCTTTGATCGCAGCTGGTACGGGAGAGTGCTTGTCGAACGGGTCGAAGGACTTGCAAAAGAGCACGAATGGCAACGCGCCTATAACGAGATCAATGAGGTGGAAAACGATTTTCTCGAAAATGGCGGGGGACTTGTAAAGTGCTGGCTTGAGGTAAGTAAGGAGGAACAGCTGAAGCGGTTCCACCAGCGCGAGACAGATCCGCTCAAGCAGTGGAAGATCACACAAGAAGACTGGCGAAACCGTGAGAAATGGGATCTCTACGAGTCTGCGACGAACGAGATGCTGGCACGAACGAGCACAAAAACTGCACCGTGGACGATCATCGAGTCTGATGACAAGTGGTATGCCCGGCTCAAAACCCTTGAGACCGTAACAAACTATTGCGATAAACTCCTCGATTAATGCAGTGTACCAATCAGGAGTTTAACGGATCGGATCACT
>JAPKXU010000266.1 GCA_026394655.1 Methanoregula sp.
GATCTTGACAAACGTTTTATCGGGTGTCAGAGATTTCGGCACTTCGTAGATCAGGTAGCCATCGATCGCGTTACTCACACCGGGATACAGGTAGGACAACTGGCTGCCGTGGGAGTACCCATAATCTTCGACATATTCTGATCCGGTCAGCTTGGATATGTACTGGATCTCCTTAATTTCAATCGGGGTATCTTTGATGTTCACTGATTTGTCGGGCAGGTAGTGGTCCTGGTCGAGCGCATATTCCTTCCCGTCATAGATGAGGTGGATGTTCTCTGCTTGGGGGGGCCAGACACGGGTGTTGCCGTTATTTACGACATCCACAAAGATCGCGAGAAACTTGTACTCTGCCTTGGGTTTTTCGACATAGTAGTGGTTGTCCTTATCGTTGTGCCACTGGTAGGTGTCATTCATCCAGTACCGGTAGACTGTGGCTTCGCTTGCGAGATCCCCGCTGCTAAAGGGAAATTTCTGTTTGAGCGCGAGCGCATCCGGGAACGGATTTTGCGTAGGCGTACTGGCAACTGTTGTCATGAGTGCAGGGGGAGTTGTTGTAACCGGCACAACGGTCGTTTGTGTTGTTGTTGCCGGACCGGTAATTGCACCGGTCGCTCCGGACAATTTCGGCAGTACCACGAAGATCGCAGCAGCGGCTATGACAATAACAATCAGGATACCGGCAATAATTGTCACGGGGACTTTCGGTGCAGCACCGGCAGCAGGAACGGGCGCAGCCAGCGGTTCTTTGGAAGGCGATGCCGGGATTGCTTCCGGCATATCCGGGGATGCGGGAACATTATGTTCTACGGGCGCACCACAGTTCTCGCAAAAGTTCGCGTCGTCAAGGAAAGTGGCACCGCAGGAGGTACAGAACTTCTGACCCATGCGGGTAAGTACGTTGTATTCGGATAAAAACTGTTTTTATCGCACCCGGAAAAAGTCCTGTACTGATACCAGGCAGCAAAAACCAGGAACGCCTGCGGGAAATCCACCTCATCAGTGACCCGCATCAGATGAGCGTCTGGTTCAGGCTATGCTTTCACCGGAAAATCCGAAGGCGCCCACTCGCTTATGGATTTTTTACCGGATTTGAACTCGTGGAACTGCCGGAGGGAAACCGTGAGGTCGCGGGTGAACGCGAAGTACCCTATCTGCGTGTTCCGGCAGAGTTTCATCGCCATGTCCATCAACCCGCGGGGGTCCGGGCGCGCCTCCCCAAGCCAGATATGGAAAATATTCCCACCATCCACAATTGGGAAGAAGACATGCTCCACTTCCATACGCTTTGTCAGCGGCACATCAGCTCCTGGTGCGACATGAGTCCCATTCGTGTAATAGATCGGCAGGTCCCGGCTCTTGCCCAGTTGTTCCAACCCGTACTCAAGATCCCCTTTAATCACTTTTACGGCAAAATTATGGAACCGCTTGTCGAGCAAATCGGCGACCGCAAACCGCTGCCCGGTCGTCTCTGCCGGTGTCCGGGCAAGGGCGATCGTCATATTGTTCTTCTTTGA
>JAPKXU010000069.1 GCA_026394655.1 Methanoregula sp.
AAAAAATATTTGATCAATTTGACACTTACAATCGTTTATCCCGAATTTGGGTTTGGAATCAGGATCATTTCCAATTATTTACCTGAATTAGAACCGTTTTTTGGAGATTTTATCAAAAAATATGGTAGTTTGGGGGCTCCACACTGTTGGTAAACCCGATTTGGCGAATGATGTTGATGCAAAAGTTGAGCGCTAGCTATCGCAAAGTGGCGAAGTCAGGTTCTACTATAAATAAGCGTTTCTATCGATTAAAAAGATACAGTACTGACTTCAGAAGACTCTCCATGCCCGCGTCTGTATTTCGCCCGTGGTGGGGCTGGGTGGGTGAAAGGTATGGTGCGTTCACGGTTATGCCGGGAAAAGGGCAGAGAGTTTTGGCGTGACTGACACCCGACTGCTGATAATCGGCGGCATCAGCCGCAAACACGAGGGTTGCACCAGTAAGCTTGGGAAGTCAAACAGTTGAACGCCGCATGTGTATGGCAGGTGCCAGGGGCTTGTCCTGTAAGATTTGGCTGCGATGTTCCCTGCAAGGCTTTGTGTAGAAACTCGATCAACGAGAGTTATACTCCGTATGACTTGCTGTGCTGACAACCAGTGGCAGGCAACATGGATACATTAGTGAACCAGAAATATAGGATTGTAAAATGAAAATCATCATAAAAAACGGGCGGGTCTTAAACGTCTACACGTCATGGTACAAGAAAAAAACCAGCCTGGATGAGACTCCCCGGAGGGAATCACACCGGGGCTGAACCCCGTCGGATCCTGAACCCGCCTCATCCCGGATATTCCTACTCCCCCGGTTCACCACGCCCTCACCATCTTTAACTCTGCGACCTTTCCCATCATCCCGTCCCACCCATCGAAAAGCCCTGACGGGTTCTGCCGCTGCCAAGCCCGCATGCCGAGATGGAGGAACTGGACATTTCCGTTTGTGCCAGTGACAAATCCTATGTATTGCGGTACAGTGCTGTTCGCGTTCCTGTAGACATACTGACCACTTGGGGTGCTGTTGACCAACATATCATAAGACGTTGTGCCGGGACCCGGTCTGCCTATCGCCCAGTTGGGCCAGGTAACGGTGAGGACAAGGCTTCCGTTATGGTTGGAGACCGTGTACGGGTACCCGGCATATCCTGTATAGTTCCCTGAAACCTGTGCCGCACGGTCAGGTTGAACCGGCAGGAGACGGGGTGGCGCGTCCGGCGGCTCTGACATACCGTGTTCCATGATCCATGCGAATGTATCAGGGAATGTATTTGAGGGACTGTTCGTGATAATGATCACCGCGGACTGTTTTTCCGGGACTGTCCAGAATATACAGGTGCCATCAACCGGGTCCCCGCGATGCCCGACAAGCGCCACGTTCCCCCATGGGACGATCTCGGTGCCATACCCGTACCTGCCGGTACCCGAAAGGCTCAGGACGGGAACCGTATAGGTGGTCATCCGCCGGATTGCCTGTCGAGACAGCGCCGGACTCGTGGTACCAGTGGAATTGTCCATCATGGCAATCGCGAGGGCTGCCATATCATTTCCCGTGGAGATGATCCACCCGCACGGGCTGATCGCAGCACTCATATCGCTACCGATGCTGGTGTTGTGCATCCCGGCAGGGACCGTGATCCGGTCTCTCACCAGATCGCGGTAGGTGCTCCGTGCAGCACGGGCAGCAGCAAAGCCGGCAATGTTGACACCGGGGTTCGAATAGGACATCACGGCACCGGGGCTCGTAAAAAACCATGAGGAGTTGAAGGTTTTCATGTACTGGGGAGGATCGGCACGCTCCCCCGGAGTGAGGCTCCCGGGTACGCCCCATTCATCCCAGTCCCTCAACCCGGATGAGTGGGTGATCAGCTGAGTGGTTGTGACACGGTCAAAGGAAGGATCGAGCTCCGGGATATAGGTACGGACTGTTGTATCCGGATCAAGCGATCCGTCTTCGGCAAGCGAAGCGATAAGGTACCCGGTGAACAACTTTGTCGTAGAGCCGATAGCAAGAACAGTATCCTGGGTCATCGGTTGTCCGGTTGTACGGTCAGTACCGAACCCCCGTGCGTACGCGATGGTCCCGTTCTGCACAACGATCACAACAACCCCCAGGGCATGTGTCCGGTTCATTTCACTGGCAATGACTGTATCGAGCCCGGAGAGGGCAGGGTGCTCGGAGTAGGGTACACCCGAGGCGGGATATGGGATTACTGCCGCAGCAGCGATAACAAATATGGCGACAAGCATCAGGGTTTTTCCATTGCCCGGCATAAAATCCACAATTGTTTTTTATCTGCGGAAAGATGATAAATCCCCCGGATTTGAATTTGTGGTGCTACACGGGTCCGGGAGGACTTGGTTTAACCTGTATCCGATAGATCTTACTGGCATCAATTGTATTCGGGAACCTCCGGAACAGGGGCGTCCGTTTCTGCCAGCGGATCTCTGGAATACGGTGGATGCCAAGTCCGGAAAAACCGGATTGTGTCAACAGTTCCCGCGAGGAGAGGTACAACCGTATGATAACTTCCTGCCCGTTTACCTGTTCTGTCTTACCGTATTGACGGCGCTCCTGCCCGGTAGGGCATATCCCACATTGCCACAGGCGGCGACTTTTCATAACCGGCAATCAGTAAACGTGACCAGTTTTTACCGTTGCCGTGCATTCCCCTCATCGCCCGCCTGTGCTGAACGCGTTTTGACCGCATACCTCCAACGCCATGCCAAGAGCGACGCCAGCGCAATGACAACACCGGCAAAGAAATATTCCACCGGGCCGCTCCAGCCAACTGCAGGAAGGGTTCGCTTCACGAGTCCCATCCCGATAACGACACCCGCACAGATGCAGAGAATGAGGGCAAGACCCTCCAGAATCCCGGAAAGGTTTCTCCGCTGGTTCCTGACATCAGACAGAAACCGCTCGCGGTAGAAAAATGCGAGCACTCCCACGAGGAGGAGAAGCGCAAGGATCCATTCGAAGGGGTTGTGCAGTTCCCCGGCGATCAGGGTGAACAAGGCATCTCCTGACATTTTTCCCTTGAAGGATCCGAGCAGGGGATAATACCAGTTAACCGGTTCCAGCCACATCTGGTCGAGGACTTGGTGGGAGAGGACACCAACCCCCAGTCCAAGGACCACAGGATTTCTTTTCCAGTACCAGATCATGGCACCGGCAATGAAGATTGAGGCGGTAACAAGGAGCGTGTGGGTATAAATCCGCCCGTACCCGATGGTTTCCGGAAAGAGAAGAAATCCAACTGGTTTATCGATGAGGTCGGGAAGAATTGAACCAATGGCACAGGGAATGAGCCAGCGGCAGTCGTGGAGAAGATCACTTAACAGAAACCCGAGGATGATACCGGTTAAAAGGTGGAAAAAGATGTACACTGTTTGTTCCTGATGTCGTATAGATCGCACCGGGTCATAACCGGATCGGTGCTCAGTATACAGGTCTGTGGCACCGCTTTACTTTCCCGTCTTTTTTGCTAACCCTGCCTTCCCCTTTGTCACGCCCCGTTTTCCCACTTTCGTCTCGCAGGGGATGCACTTCTCCATTTTCTCGTCAACGATACGGTAGGCATTGGCGAGCACCGAAGAGTTGGAGATCATCCCTGCCAATAAGACCACTTCGAGGATTTCCTCACGTGTCGCCCCCATCTTCATCGCTGCCTGCATGTGGTAGCCGGTACAGTGCGGGCACTTCAGTGCCGCTCCCACCGCCATGCTGATCAGTTCGACGTATTTTGGATCAAGCGGGCTGGTCTCTGCGACAGTGCTCTTGTACAAAAGGTGGGAAATGAGCACCTCGGGACGCTCCCCCATCCGTTTGAAGATGAGGGGCACCTTGCCGTAATCCTCCTCTATCACCCGCATCCAGTCATTCGCCGTCGCATCAGCGCCCTGCCGAACGATCTGCGCAAGCCGCTCCTCAAACTCAATTTTTGTCCTCTTTTCCATCATATCACCGTGTTCGTGCTGGAGAATGGCAGTATCCGCACAAGAATATAGTCCCGCATCCGTGAGGGAACAATGTCTGCAACATCCCCGATGGTAATCCCGTCTTCAATCTCGGTCTTTTTCAGCACACCCGCATACGTATCGTAGGGTAGTTTCACCCGGAGCCCTGCCATCTGCACGGTAAGCGGGGTGGGCGAGGTCACCTCGTGAATCGCAGGCACCTGCTCCTTGATTACATCCATAAGCCGTGCCGGAGAGACCGAGAGCGGATCTTTTGCGATCTCCTCCCGTTTCTTTTCCAGCACAAGCGTGATCTCCGCGATGATCTCGTCGAGCTTGGCAAGCTCATCCGACTCTTTTGTCCGGTGCATGAACCTGCCGACATTTCCCACGTACCCGTCAACAGGTGGATCTATGATTCGCTGGAGCGTCTCTTTGTCCGGTGCTCCGCACAAGACAATCGGCACCTCCACGCCCCGGCGGAGGATGGGCATCTTGTGCTCGATGCAGACTTCGAAATTGCCGAGCACGTACACGGCAATGTCGTGCTCATTAATCACGTCCCGCTCTTCATCGTTGATGGCGGCGATCCGTTTTCCCACGCCCCGTGCCATACCTACCATATTGCTCTTCGCGCCAAGGCGCCGGGTGTACTCGGCAATGTCGCAGGCAGGGTGGGGGAGGTGGTGGATCTCAAGGCTTGGGATCACAACGGCGATCTCGGTGCCGACAAGTGGCGAATCGGTCACTTCTCCTGCAAGCGGTTTTGCGATCGCCCGGATCAGCTCGATGTCATCCTTTGGCACAAAGCACTGGAGCACCACTTCCTGTGCGAGTACGTGTTTCTGGACGATGTATCCCCCAAGGTCCTCGATCAGGGCAACGATCTCGTCATGACGGTAGATGCCGCCCCGGTACGTGACGGGCACGAGGATCATGGGGTTTCCCCCATGAGTCGAAACTTTTCGGAGATGAGGGCATCGGCGCTTCCAGTGAGCGTATCCTCACTTGAGATGAATGAGAATTTCTCCTTCCCGTACGTCTCGCGGCGCACCCTGAAGCCTTCCGGCGCGATGCACCGGAACGCGTAAATCAGGTCTTTATACAGCGCCTCGCTCGGATCAGCGACAACAATCTCCTCGATCTCCTTTGGATCAACTGCTACATCGTAGAGGATGACCGTGAACCGGTCCGGCTGCTCGACATGGTCTTTACCGAACCGCTGCCAGAAGATTTTCAGCATCGGGGCAAGATAGGTTTCATCAGAGATGACAAGGATCATCTTGCCTTCAAGTGGATTGACATTGGCAAAATCCCGCACGCGGACAAGGGAAGTGATCTTTTTTAGCATCCCGACAGCTACAAAGACCGGGACTTTCGGGTCGATGAAGATGTGGAGCTTGTGGATCACCCGCAGGAGGTTATGGTCGAGGAGGACATCGATGGTGATCTGCTTATAGTACTCCCCGCCGAGCGGTTCTGTGCATTCCACCTCGAAGTACTCAATTGCCGTCATCTAATCGTCCTTGATAAACCCGGAAGCTAAAAGTGCCGATCCGACTGCACCGATATACTGTGAGTACGGAGGCACAACGATCTTCACCTTCAACAGTTCTCCCATCGCAAAGACGAGCCCCTCGATGAGCGATGTGCCGCCGACCATGATCACCGGCTCCTTGATGTCGACTTCCTGCAATTGCTGCTCGAAGACCTGCTCGGCGACGCTGTGACATGCCGCCGCTGCCACATCCTCACGGGTGCTGCCGGTAGCGAGAGCATTTACGAGGCTCTGCGTGCCAAAGACAATACAATAGCTGTTCATAGGCACGCGCCTTCCGATGCCCTTCATCGCCAGCGGACCGAGTTCCGTGATCTCTACCCCGAGGCGCTTTGCGGTCATTTCGAGGAACCTGCCGCTCGCCACGGCACAGATGCCACCCATTGTGAAGGTGCCGGGGATCCCGTCCATTACCGAGATTGCCTTGTTGTCCATCCCGCCGATATCGATGACCGTCGCCGGTCCATGCTGCCGGTCAGCAAGATAGACCGCACCTTTGGAGTTCACGGTCAGTTCTTCCTGGATCAGGTCGGCGTGTATCGTTTTTCCCACGAGAAACCGCCCGTACCCGGTGGTTCCAACCGCTTGTATCTCCTCACGCTTGATGCCAGCCTCTTTGAGTGCGTGCGTGATTACCTCGTCGGCACTCTTCATGACTTCAGTCGTGGGTTGCCAGCCGGTACCGATGATCCGGTTGTCCTTCATCACCACCGCCTTTGTGGTGGCGGAGCCGGAGTCAAGCCCGAGCGTGATGCCCTGCTGTGTTTCACGGGCGAGCAACGCACGCCGCCGGGCGATCGTGGTCAGGGCTTCCATCCGGGTCAGGAGCGTGCCGGCAGTTGTCCGCTCGGTGAACGAGTAGGAGACGACCGGGAGCTTGGAGTGCTCGTGAATATATCGGCGGAGTTCGTTTCGCACGATTGCCGCTTCAGCGCAACGGAAACAGGTGGCGATAAAGACTGCGTCTGCATCCACCCGCCCGTCCACGAGTGCCTTTGCACGGGAGATCGCAAGTTTGAGATCCGGGCTCCGCACGTCAAGCCCGAACGAGGCAAAATCCCGTGTTATGTCCTTCAATGCCACATCCGGGAAGAAGATTTCCCCGTTTACTGCAGCTGCTGCCTCATTGATCTCCTGCTGGACTCCCGAGTAGTCCGGACCGCAGGAGAGTTGTGCGATTCGTACCGGCGGCGTCATTGCTTTACCTCCAGTTCCGAGAGGAACCGTTTGATAGCGGCAACAAATGTGACTCCCTCTGTCTCATCCTTGGGGTAGGTCAGGTCGAGTATCGGGATCTCCTTCTGCCGGATCAGGAATTTTATCAGCTCGTTTGTCCGGGCGCACCCCATGCACCCGAACGCCATGTCTGCGTCGTTGATGATGATCGCCGCCTCGCACTCCTCGATCATCGGACCATAGAGCGCCATGCGCCCCCGCACCCCGCTCGGCACCTCGACAGCCGCCCACCGGAGCCCTTTTTTGGGCTCCTCGGGAGTGATCTGGAGCGGTACGGATTCGAGCCCCGCGGTCTGGATGCGTTCGCGGATCGCAACCGCAGAACTGAGGGGTGTATGCCCAAAACGGGTCACCATGTCGGTGAGGATCAGGCTCGTTGCGGGATAGATGAAAACTTTTGCCATGTTAAGGCTCCTGTGCGTCGATCATTTTCTTCAGTGTATAGATATCCAGTTTAGGTCTCGTCCGGACATCTGCCGGCGCGGGAACGGTCTTCGCATCACGCGTGGCGAGTGTTTCGAGCGCGTGCGAAATGTAGGGGAGGATGGTCATCTCGTACTCGATTCCATGGAAGCCCGGACGTGCACCCCCGAGATTCGCCCGGCACCGTCGGGGATCTCCCGGCGGGAATCCCCGGTCCTTCACAAAGATGTGATCGGGGTCCAGCTTACGGACTTCGTTCGTGATCCGGTTGACCTCTTCTTCCCTGCCCATGATGACAAGACCGAAACAGGTCTCCTTGATCATGACCCCCTGCGATATCTCGTAGGCACGGACGGCAAGGTCAGCGGGTGTGACGGTGAAGGACTCGACCACCACGTACTTTGTTACCGTCCCAACATGCGCCGGCTGGTAATCGGTCATCGCCGTACCTCCCGGATATACACCCACTCGCGCTCCTTTATTGCCTTTAATTTCTCCGTATCGATCACGCGCCCGATGATGTTTGTCCCTTCAAACGGTTCCGACGTGGGACCAAACTCCTTGTTTGCCGACAACCTGACCCCGACAAGACCTGCACCTTTCCGGGAATCGTTTGTGATCGCAAGTGCAGCGGCAGATGCCTCGCCAACCGGGCAATTCTCCGGGTAGATCGTGGTACCGGGAGGGATTGTGGGTTTGAAGAGAAATACATCATCGAACATAAAGAAGGCAGGCATCATGCCGGCGTCATGCTCTTTTAATCCCGTAATCCTGCGGAACAGATCGCAACTCACCGGAGCGTGTGCATCGTCAAGTTCGATATCGACCACTTTTGTTAACGGTGCCGTAGTCACGGTTGCCGCCCGCTCATGTAACACATCGAGCGTCGTACCCGGCTCCTGCGAAACGATGATCCGACTTGCATCGTCTTTGTCTACGTTGAGGGTAAAATCCCGTGCGAGAGCAGTCTTCTTTGCCGAATCGAGCGGAAGTCCGAGGAGATCGATACGTTGTGGCTGGACGTCAATGACAAAAACATCCCCCTCTTTTGCGAGTTTTACGAGCTCGATGCCATGCACTACCTGTCCCACGATGCTGTGTGATGGGCTGCTTGGCACATCTGCCCGGTAGATGTAGATGCCCCCCTGTGAAGATCCGATCGTACGCACGGTGACGGTGCCCTCCCGACGCGGGTGTTTGTACTGTGCCGGCACATCGGTGCCAAAAGCCCGTGCATCAAGAATATGGGTGGTGGTGGCACGTCCGACCATAAATCGTCCCGACTCAAGGGAGATGAGCAGGTGCTCAACGCTCGCCGCAGCGCCGGTGGTGATACGGTCGGGTGTAAACCCTTGAGCCATCACCCGAATAGAAGTGACTACCTGAACTCCCTCTTCAAGAATGAGGTTCATGTCGGTCGTCGTAAAGGACCGGCTCGTGTCCGCCCAACTGATCACCGGTTCGATCTTTGTGATCCGGTCACCGGTCGTCCAGCGGTCGAGCACTGCCCTGCCACTGACAACCCTGCCAATCACCCCTCCTGTATTGTCTGCCCCGTGGTCGGCGGAGTGGCGGGTCTTTGCGAAGATCAGGTAGGATCGCTCCCGCTCGTAGCCCCCGCACCCGAGAATCACCTCCCCGCGTTCATAGAGATGGGGTTTTCTTGCCGGGCGGATATCTGTGGGGAAATGCCCGAACGAGGCGGCGTACCGGTCTTCCCAGTGGAGTGCCAGCCGGCTGATAAATGCCGGATCGAGAAGAAATGCAGGAGTGCTCCCGGCAAGTTCAAGGGTGATCTCGCCCGCAGTAGTACTGATGGCGAGATTTTTTGTTTCAGCCTGCTGCTGTGTTGCCGGGCGGATCAAGGCAACAGCGCACCCTTCCGGGTGATTGGGGAGGATCGATCCCAATGAACTCCCGTCACCGATCTCCCGCCGTTCCCCATCGACATGGATGGTGATCATCAGGCTCCTCTAGGCAGGAGGCTGGCTCATCACTTTGCGCTCTTCTTCGGTCAAGTGTGCCAGTACCTCTGCGGTCTTCCCGATCTGGACGATCTTGCCGCCCCGCATCAGGGCGAGCCGGTCACAGGTGTCCCGGACGAACTCCATGTCGTGTGAAACGACAATAAACGTCTCGTCCATCTCTTCACGGGAGTGCATGATGGAGTGCTTCACATCGACTTTTGTTATCGGATCCATCGTGCCGGTGGGTTCATCAAGAATCACAAGACGTGGTTCTCTTATGAGTACCTGGGCAAGAGCGACCCGGTGCCGTTCCCCTTCCGAGAGATGCCCGGGCATGCGGTCAAGGATCTCTTTTGATTTCTCTTCAGTAAATCCCGCCATTTTCAGCGTGATGATCGCCTTTCGCATCGCGAGCTCCTTGGGGAATTCAAGCCCGATCGCGTCGGTAAGGTTGTCGAGCACCGAGCGGTGGGGGAAGAGGTCGTACTCCTGGTGCAACAGCCCGATATACTCTTTTGCCCTGCCCCGCTGGTCGATACCGGGTTTTGTCATATCAACCCACTCTTCGCCGATCTTAATGTTGATCTCCCCGCTCGTGGGTTCGATGATCCCGGACAGGATACGGGAGAGCGTCGTCTTTCCTGCCCCGCTCTTCCCGATAATACCGAAGATCTCTTTTGTGAAGACCTCGAAACTGACGCCGTTTACCGCCCTGACAACCCCGCGATCAACGGAGATATACCGTTTCGTCAGGTCGTGGGCAGACACGATCTTTTCGCCCAGCTCTGCGCGTTCGAACGTCTCGCTGTCATCGTAGCCTTTCATGAACTGTCCGATGACCTCTTTTGGCGTGCCTATCGCCGCGATCTCGCCATTGGTGAGCAGGATTGCACGGTTTGCCACGTCCTCGATCACCTGTGAGAAGTGCGAGGTGACCACCATGCCCATGTTGTTTGCCTTTGCCGATTCGATGAGCATCGTATGGACGAGCTTGGCGGTATCGGGATCGAGCGTACCCGTCGGTTCATCGGCAAAGAGCATGAAGGGCTCTTTTGCCAGCTGCCGGGCGAGCACCACCCGCTGCTTTTCCCCGCCCGACAGGTCGCGGGCGATATGCATCATGCGGTGGGAGAGCCGGACCTGGTCGATGAGATCGGCTGCCCTGTTGATTGCCTTCTCCGCCGGGTAATCGATGTCGTCCAGCGCGTGGAGAACGTTCTCTATCACCCGGTCGTTTCCGTAGAGCGCGAACGTGCGCTGGAACATGATCGCCGTCCGCCGCATCAGCCGGCGTTTCAGCATCTCGTCTTTTTCGTTCCAGAGATCCACATCCAGGAGCGTGAGCGTGCCGCCACAATGGGGGCAAGGTTTCCCCACCGAGCTCGCGACGTCTATAAAATCACAGCTGGTGCATGCGGCAACATGGTAAATAATACGCCCGCTTGTCGGCGGCTGTTCAACCCCGCGCATCAGGTGCATCAGTACGGTCTTTCCTGCACCGCTTCTTCCGATAATCCCCAGGATCTCCCCCTCGGCAATCTCAAAAGAGATTTTAGAAAGAACCGTTGTGCTATCAAATGACATGCAGAGGTTATCGACCGTGATCAATGGAGTCTTCATGATACCCTTATACCTAATGTGGTACTCGTGTCATATTACCTTTTATATCATGCATTGCGAGGTCACGATCGGAAACTTTCCACCAATGAAAATGCCGTGAGGCATTTTCATTACGTATGCTTGTGAGGTTATCGGCTCATCGGCAGTTCGCATGGACGTCGGCAAGCCGGCTTTTTCCTGAGTGTCTGAACCGATATGGTTTATCAGGTATTTTAAGGTGAGAGAAGGCTCTTTATGATCGGGATTATCTCGCTTACATTTCTCACCACGTAATCTGCGGCTTTGTAGAGTTCTTCGGGGCGATCACCGGGCTGCTGCACGGTGAGGATCGCGATGTCAGCTTTCTTCAGTGCACAGAGATCATTAATCCCGTCCCCGACCATCATCACCCGGTCAAATTCCTCCTTGAGATCGGTTACGATCTGTGCTTTCATTGAAGGAGTTGCCACGCCGTATACCCGGTCACGGGGGATGCCGAGATGATCAGCCATCCTCTCCAGTTTAGTTGACCGGTCACCAGATGCGATGAATGTCGGGATCCCCATACGGTGCAATGCAGTGATCGTCTCTTTTGCGCCTTCAAACGGCCACCCCCCTGCCGTGATGGCGTACTCGATCGCGCTCTCTGCCATGTTCACAATCGCGCCGCTGTTTAATGTCATTACCGACTCCGCCTTGCAGACTGACCAGACATTTTTGATGCATTCCTGTAAATCTCCCGTCCGCGCTCGCACGTCGGTATAGAGCACATCCCCAATCGCCTCAGCAGTGATGATCTTGCGCGTGCAGCTGACACCAAAGTGGATGTTGTTTTTGACGAGATACTCTGACAGGAGCATGTCGCCGGGGGTATTAATGAGGTCTTTTGAATGTACCGGAATAATGATGAGGACACGGTCTGGCGAACTGAACGTGAGCGTGGTGGTCTCGATTCCCGGCAGGAGTTTTCCCTTCGAGATATCTTTTGCAACCCGGTACGTATTCAGGAGCGTTCCGGCACTGTCAAAGACAACGGCGATCGACATGGGGCACCCGGTGATAAACTCTATGTTCTCTTAAGGGCATTGGATCAATGAAGCTTGATGATCGTTACTGAAACTGCAGAGAAGATAAAGAACATGGAGATCCGTGGTGCGGGAAGGATTGCCCGGACTGCCGCTGAAGCGCTCAGCACCCACGCCGCCGGGTTGGCAACCGGAGATATCGGGTTATTCCGGCGGGAGATGGAGGCAGCTGCCGAGACGCTTGTTGCCACCCGTCCGACCGCAGTCTCGCTCCCGAATGCCGTCCATATCGTCATGGCAGGACTGGAACAGGAAACCGACATCAACCGTGCACGGGAGGGAGTCATCCAGCGTGCCAGCCGGTTTATCGAATCGTCCCGGGAGGCGGTCGGGAAGATCGCGAGCATCGGCGCCCGCCATATCCGAGACGGCGATGTGATCCTCACCCACTGCAACTCGGAAGCCGCGCTCTCGTGCATCATCGAAGCACACCGGGAAGGAAAAGCGATCGAGGTCTTTGCCACCGAAGTCCGTCCGAGAAACCAGGGAATCGTCACCATACGGACACTCAACGATGCCGGAATAAAAACAAATTTTATCGTGGACTCAGCCGTCCGCTCGTTCATCAATGATGTCGATCTCGTCATTGTCGGCGCTGATGCCGTCACGGTAAATGGCGCGGTGGTGAACAAGATCGGGACTTCGCAGGTGGCACATTCTGCCCATGAAGCGCGGGTGAACGTGCTCGTCGCTGCCGAGACATACAAGTTCGCGCCCCGCACGATCCTCGGCGAGCTCATCAGGATCGAAGAACGCCCGGCAAGCGAGGTGCTCCCGGATTCGGTCGCACGGACACTCCCGCACGTCACCGTGCGCAACCCAGCGTTTGATATCACTCCCGCAGAATATATTGACCTGATCGTGACTGAAGCCGGCGCCATCCCCCCGCAGATGGCATATGTGATCATTCGGGAGTACCTTGGCTGGGGCATAGAAGAATTTCATAAAGCCTTTGAGATCAATACCAGACATGAGGAGTAAGAATATGCCAGATGTGATTGCGACCTACTATTTCCGCTGTTCGGGCTGGGCAGGCTTGAAGCAGTCCGCCTGATGGATGTCGAATACCCGGATTCGCTTGTTGCACCGTTTGCTGGTCCGAAGTTTGGGATCACCGGTGTCAGGAAGCTGATCGGGAGCACGAATCGCCCGCATGTGGGGACGATCATCAAGCCCAAGGTAGGACTCACCCCGGAAGATACTGCCGAAGTCGCGTACGAAGCGGCAATCGGAGGAGTCGACCTGATCAAGGACGACGAGACGCTGACCGACCAGGCATTCTGCCCCATCGACAAGCGCTTGCCACTCGTGATGAAACGACTGGAAGATGCGAAGGATGAGACCGGGCATGAAGTGCTCTATGCGGTGAATATCACTGTACGGGCAGACCAGATTGTCGAACGGGCGCTCCACGCGATCGATCTTGGCGCGAATATGATCATGATCGACATCTTCACTTCAGGGTTTGGCGCCCTGCAGGCATTGGGCGAAGAGCCCAAGATCAAAGTACCTATCCATGTCCACCGCACGATGCATGCAGCATTCACCCGGAACCCCGAGCACGGCATCGCGATGCGCCCGCTCGCCCAGATCATCCGGTGGATCGGCGCTGACCAGCTCCACACGGGCACTGTCAGCGGGAAGATGAGCCACGAAGCTCCTGAAGTCAAGGCGAGCATTGAGGTGTTGACCTGCAACTGCCACGGGATGAAAAAAACATTCCCGGTCTCGAGCGGGGGTTTGCACCCCGGCAAGGTCGCCCACGAACTCGCGACGCTCGGTACCGATATCATCCTGCAGGCGGGCGGGGGTATCCACGGTCACCCGGATGGCACCGCTGCTGGTGCACGGGCGATGCGGCAGGCAGTAGATGCGTTTCTCGCTGGCGTTTCAGCAGAGGTGTATGCACGGGACCATTATGAGCTCGAACGCGCCCTCAAACTGTGGGGCAGCAACTGAGGGATTTGTATGGAGATTCCATTCACCAAACTGCACGGAAACGGCAATGATTTCGTAGTAATCGACGAGTATGAAAAGACAGTGATACCGGAGGAGATGAAAAAAGAGTTTGCCGCGCTCTACTGTGACCGGCGGTTCGGCATCGGGGCTGACGGCATTTTGTACCTCTCAAAGTCCGAGAACGGCATGCCCCGGATGCGGGTCTTCCAGCCAGACCAGAGCGAGGCGGAGATGTGCGGGAACGGTATCCGGTGCCTCGCGAAGTATGCCTTCGATGCCGGCTATGTAAAAGAGACCTGCACCATCATGACCATGGCGGGAGAGATGGACGTCACCATGGGATACAAGGATGATGATTTCATGGCGAAGATCGCGATGCCGGTGCCGAAATTCGACCGCAGGGACATTCCCGCAAGCGGTGAAGGGGAGTACAAGGAGCAAATCGGCACCTTTGAGGTATATGCAGCGAATACCGGTGTCCCCCATGCGGTGATCTTCGTGAAATCGGTTGAGAGCATCAATGTGGAAGCCCTTGCACCGCCGATCCGGCACCATGAATCGTTTGTGAACGGTGCGAACGTGAATTTCGTCGAGAAGACCGGTGATGACAGTATCCGGATCCGTACATTCGAGCGGGGTGTCGAGGCGGAAACGCTCTCCTGTGGGACTGGAGCCACTGCATCCGCTGCGCTCGCCCATCATCTTGGGATTGTGGGTGAAACGGTTCAGGTTGAGACAGAAGGCGGACCGCTTGTCATCTACGTAAAAGACGGTGCACACATGGAGGGACCAGCGACAACGGTCTTTGCCGGTGTCATCAGGTACTGACCCTGTCGCCTGTCCGTGATATCCCGTTCAATCCCGCGGAATCCTGCGCATGTACCGTCGTTGTTGTAGACCGGCGTCGCGTGGCTCTCCATGACAACGATATTCCCGTCGCGATCGATCCAGCGTGCCTCGTACAGGATAACCTGCTGGTGCGTCCTCGTTGCGGTCTCGAATATGAGACGATACGAATCGATGGAAGCTGGTTCGAGGAACTCAAAGGGTGTGTGACCCACGAGTTCATCCGGAGTAAAGCCAAGGATGTGCTCCACTTGGGGACTCACGTAGGTGAAATGTAAACACTCATCGGTCTGCCAGACCATGTCCGGCGTTGTGCAGATCAGGTCACGGAACCGCTTTGCACTTTTTTTCCGTATCTTCTGCTTCGATTCGTCCGGTGATGTCACGGGACACGCAATAGAACTCTGCAACGGCACCGGTTGAGGCGTCGCGGATCGTCCGTATGGTTGATTCAAACCATACGTAATGCCCGTTCTTATGCCGCACCCGGAATTTTGCAAGTTGGAACGGGTGTTCTGCGAGCAGATCCCGGATACCAGATTTGACCAGATCGGTATCTTCGGGATGGACATAATCCATGATAGCCTGACCCACCACCTCGTCCTGAGTATAGCCGAGAAGGGTGGTGACCGCAGGCGATACATAGGAACACATTGTTCCCGTGTTCATGCGAATGATGATATCAACGGAATTTTCTGCAAGGAGGCGGAAGTTCTGTTCACTCTCCCAGAGTCTCTCCTCGAGCAGTTTTCGTTTGGTGATGTCTCGTGATATGCCCAGCACCGATTGGATACTGCCGTTTGCATCCCGGATGGGGGCAAGGAAATGATCAAACCAATGTTTCTCATCGTTCATCACGAGCGCCCCCTCGCTCCGTGCCGGGTTACCAGTCAGGAAAACCTGCTGTAGCGCGTAATTCTGGCGTTCTGCAATGGCCGGTGGAAATAGTGTACTTCGCGGATTTCCAACAACCTCTTCCGGGGGTTTACGGATAAGATGTGCCGCGTAACTGTTGACATATTCCACCGTGTCATCCCGCCCGATCACAAAGATGAGATCCTGCGAAGTCTCCGCAAGGGAGCGGTACCGGGTCTCGCTCTTCCGTAACGCGTCTTCGGAACGTTTGCGCTCGGTGATATCACGGATGAGGGAAAGCCAGACCCGTCTCCCCCCAAATGTGACGAGCCTAGCGTTTGATTCTACCGGGAATGTTGTGCCATCCTTACGCTGGAGCCGCGTCTCGAAAAGAAATGTGTCTTTTGTCTCTGCCTGCCGGATCATATTGCCGGTCAGGGAGCGAAGCTCAGCCGGCAGGAGATAGGCGGGACCCATGGTTAACAGTTCTTCCCGGCTGTACCCGAGCATCCGGCAGGCTGCTGTATTGACCTCGATGAACCGCCCGGATTGTGTAGATGTCGTAAGCGGGTGGAGCATGATAGCTTCGTTTGCCCAGTCAAACACGTGCCGGTATTTTTCCTCGCTCTCCCGGAGTTTCTCCTCCGCGATTTTCCACCCGCTGATATCCTCAATAAGGACTATCGCGGCAATAATCCGGTGGTGTTCATCTTTGAGCGGAGAGACAGTTACTGCGCACCAGAAGTCCGAGCCGTCTTTTTTCAGGTACCGTTTTTCTGTCTGGTATGTCGCAAGCTCACCTGCATAGAGTTTTTTTACCTGCACGAGATCAAATTTCACATGTGCCGGGTGGGTGATATCAAGGAGTGATTTG
>JAPKXU010000034.1 GCA_026394655.1 Methanoregula sp.
TGATCCACGGTCACCACCACAACAATGATCTCCGTCGCTATCCGTTTGTGAATTTTAAAGAGCGCCAGATTAACGTGAGCGCGGAAGTGCTGGGGTACTGCCCGGTGGGCATACGGGAACTCACGCAGATCATCCATGGGCACGAGAGTTCCGGCGATTTCGAACCGATCCTCCTCCGGTACCCATATATCCGGTGATACTGCCTGCCGATAGTTGAATAACGGTGCATACATACGGATCTATCATGGAAACAAAGACCCTCCGCATAAGCGAACCCGCGTATGATGCGCTTATTGTGCATAAGCGTCCCGGGGAAAGTTTATCAGATGTGATCCTCCGTTTCGCTGGTAGGGATGAGCAGCGGGTCTGTGGGTTTTTACAGACCCTTGATCCTGCATTACGTACCGGGATTGCCAAGACAGCATCTTCGGCAAAAAAAGAACTCGATCAAGCCAGACCCCGGAAGGTGTCACGCAGAACCCCCGGATTATCAGTTCCTGCGGGAAAGTCGCGGTAATCGATTCTTTGCCGGATGTGGGCATGAGGCAAGGTAAGGGTCGTCATCGAAAAATAATTTTTGTTTAATTTATCTTTTAATCTATTGTTCGGGTTTGACAAGGTTTATCAACTTTCGTTCGGAATCGAGATGGTGTAAGTTTATGGAAATTGTAAAGATCCCAAGGATGGAAAAAGAGGAATATGACCGGCTGATCGAGAACGGGTACGTCTGCCGGATTGCATTCCAGGGTGAGAAGTTTCCGTTTATTGCACCATTCCTGTATGTCTTCGATGGTTCGTTTCTCTATTTCTTGTCCACCAAGTACGGCAAGAAACTGGAATATTTCCGCAAAAGCCCCTATGTCTCGGTGGAGATAGAGAAATACACAAAAGATCTCTCATCCTACACGTTTGTGACGTTGCAAGGGTATCTGGAGGAGGTGCAGGACTCGATCGAGAAGAAGATCATCCGGGAAAAATTTGTCAGCCTGATCGCGGAGCGCAAGCTCTCGTGCAACATCCTTGCCGCACTTGGACATTCCCCGATGGATCCCCCGGCAACAATTGCCAAAGAAGAACGATCACTCGTCTGGAGACTTGTGGGCGTCCGGGATCTTGTAGCATTGAAAAATCTTTAACCCCCATTAATCTATCAACCTGTTTTCACACCCACGAGTTCCAGCACTTTTTTTGGATCCGTCACCGGCATCGCGCACGCATATCCGGAACATATGTACGAGCTCGCCTTTACGTTGAACAACATGAAGTCTTTTGTGAAAGGCGCACAGCAGCCACCTCTTTTCCGGAGTCCCCCAAGGGTCAGTGCATGACGATAACTGAGGGAAAATACCGGGATCACGGGGGAACGAGTATTGCCCGGGTATCCGTTTAACTGAAATCTCCTACGATGATCGTTTCATGCACATTTGGATGGAAGTCAGATTGCCGGTTTTTATGTCAAAAGAGCATTAACTTTTTTTGACCTCAACGTATATACTGCACTACAATGGGAGACTACTTCCTGCCCCCGGCTGCCCTCTCATTTCTGTTTGTGGTCCTTACCGGCATCCTTGTCATGAGCATATCAGTGGCACTTCGCTGGTTTTGGGCACAGGCAGTTTCCCTGCGAGGGCTCTATTACATCATCAATGCGCCGGGAGTTGTCGTCCACGAGATCACCCATGTCATCGGTTGTCTTATCACGGGAGCAAAGATCAAAAAGGTCGTCCTCTTCTCAACGGAAGGGGGATCGGTCACGTATGCATCCCCCAGGATCCCACTTTTTGGGAACGTGATCATCAACACCGCACCGCTCATCGGGATACTCCTCGTGCTTGCCGGGCTCACGTGGATATTCGGGACGTATCTTGGCTGCACTTTTTTTTCTTCTGTGCCATCCCTTACCTCAGTCGCCGGTGCAGGATCGCTTGTAACAACGGCAATCACGATCTTCTACCAGAACCTGGTAGTGAAGTTCAACGGGTGGTTCCTTCTCTACCTCTACCTGACCGTAAGTCTTGTTCTTTCCCTCTCGCCGAGCATGCAGGACATCAGGAATGCAATGCTCGGCTTACTCGTCCTTATCATTCTCGGTCTTCTCATCATCGCAAGCAATGTCTCCATCGCCATCACCTTCTTGGGCGAGGTCATGGCACTCTTTGCCACCGGGCTTGCACTGGGGCTGTTGTTTGAACTGATTGCCCTTATGGTAACGGTCCCCATAGCAGCAGTCTACGCATTAAAACACGGCTGATATTTTTTAGGAATTGATACCCTCGTCCGCCAGCACAGATCGGTATTAATTCCCGCGCGGAGAAACGTACACAAGCGATGAATAAAGAGCCCGCATCTGATGAAAAATCCACGCCCGATACCCCCGGGAAACTGACGCCCGCCATGCAGCAGTACCGGGAGTGCAAGGCACGATACCCGGATGCCATCCTCTTCTTTCATATCGGCGACTTCTACGAAACCTTCGAAGCCGACGCCGAACTGGTATCACGGGAACTCGACATCGTACTCACGTCCCGGTCAAAGAACGGGGAACACCGTACACCTCTCGCCGGCGTGCCCCACCATGCGGTTGAAGGCTATATCGCAAAACTCGTTGCAAAGGGATACAAGGTGGCAGTCTGCGACCAGCTGGAGGATGCAAAGAAAGCAAAAGGGCTGGTAAAAAGGGATGTCGTGCGGGTCATCACCCCTGGTACTGTCATCGATCCTGCCATGCTCCCGTCATCAGCCGCCACATATCTTATGGCACTCTGCCCGGCTGCAAAAGGCGGGGAGTGGGGAGCGGCATTTTTAGATATCTCCACCGGTGAGTTCTTCGTCACTCCTGTTGCAGCTGACAACATCACAGAAAATATCCGGTCCGAATGCTCGCGGTACCGCCCGAAAGAGTGCATTATCCCTTCCGGGATAGATGAGGAAATACTGCAATCTATCCGAAACTATGGGGTAGTTGTCACACTGTTCCGGGATGAGGCGTTCTCACCACAACAGGCTGAACAGGCGCTCTGTTCCCATCTCAATGTCGCATCCCTTGCCGGTTTCGGGTGCGATGCGATGCCGGCTGCCATCGGGGCGGGGGGTGCTGCCCTCGCTTACGCTCTTGAAACCCAGAACGCGCCACTCGTCCACGTCAGCCAGCTCGCTACCCGCACCTCAGCTCACGGTATGCTGCTTGACGCAGTCACGCTCCGTAACCTTGAGGTAAGCGAGAGTATCCGGGGCGGCAGTAAAGGAACAACCCTTTTTGGCTCACTTGACCTGACAAAGACCCCCATGGGGAGCCGGCTCCTGCTCCGGCAGCTGACCCGCCCGCTGACGGATTTAAACGAGATCGATACCCGGCTTGATGCAGTCGAGTTCTTTGTCAACCGCACTACAACCCGGCTCTCCCTGATGGCACTCCTCCGCAAGCATGCCGATATCGAACGGATCACTGCCCGTATTTCGTACGGGAATGCCGGACCCCGTGACCTTGTTGCCCTTGCAGATTCGCTTTCGACACTTCCTGATATACGGGAAGTGCTCTCCAGTGCAGAGACTGGCACAGTCCCACGGCTCGTTACCCGTTCACGGGATGCCCTTGTCGATCTTCTCGATACCATTGACCTGATCCGGCGTGCCATCACAGACGATCCTCCCCCAATCTCCCGGAATGGCGGGGTGATCCGCGCCGGGTATTCGCGGGAACTGGACGAATTGACGGGCGTGCTTCGGTCCGGGAAGGGCTGGATCGTCGCACTCCAGGTACAGGAACGGGAGAAGACCGGTATCAAATCCTTAAAGATCGGGTACAATAAGATCTTCGGGTACTATATCGATATCACCAAACCGAACCTGCCTCTCGTTCCCGCCCATTACGAACGGCGGCAGACCACCGCGACCGGGGAGCGTTATACACTCCCCGAACTTCGGGAAAAAGAAGCCCTCATCACGAACGCGGACGAGCGGGTGCTCGCACTGGAACGTGATCTCTATACCCACCTGCTGGAGACATTGAGTGGTGTCATCCCCGCACTGCAACAGATCGCATCAGCTATTGCCACTCTCGATGTCTCTTGTGCGCTTGCCGAGGTAGCGCAGACTCACGATTACATCCGTCCGGTGCTCGACAACGGGGATGCAATCATCATCAGGGACGGGCGACATCCCGTTGTTGAGAACTGCCTTGCCAACGGATTTGTGCCAAACGATACGGAACTGGCAAGTGCCGGTACCCAGATCATGATCATCACCGGGGCGAACATGGCAGGGAAGTCCACGTACATGCGGGCGGTGGCGTTGTGCTGCATCATGGCGCAGGCAGGGAGTTTTGTACCCGCCCGTCACGCCCGCATCGGCATCCTTGACCGGGTCTTCACCCGTGTCGGGGCGTTTGATGATCTGGCAAGCGGGCAGAGCACCTTCTTCGTTGAGATGCTCGAACTTGCAAATATCCTGAATAACGTAACCCCAAAGAGCCTCGTCATCCTTGACGAGATTGGCAGGGGAACAAGCACGGTGGACGGGTGCTCAATCGCAAAGGCGGTGCTCGAGTACCTGCACAGTCGATCAGTGGCAGGTCCAAAAACCCTTTTTGCCACCCACTTCCACGAACTGATCGAGATGGAAGGCTCGCTCAAACGGGTGAAAAATTATCATTTTGCCGTGCGGGACACAAACAAGGAAGTGGTCTTTTTACGCAAACTCATTCCCGGTGCCACGGACAAAAGTTATGGGATCCATGTTGCCCGGCTTGCCGGCATCCCCAAAAAGGTGACCGAGCGAGCTGATGCGATCCTTACCGAAGCGATGAACCGTGAGGTTCCATCAGGCACCCGCCCCCAGCGATATACCCAGATCCTGCTCGTGGATGACCATGTACCAAAAAGCCCGGCACAAATACCGGCACCCTCTCCGGCATCCGGCGCTGTACCGAGCCCGGTGCTCGCAGCACTCGCACGGATCAACCCGGACGAGATGACCCCCTTACAGGCGCTGGCAAAGATCGCCGAACTCAAGCAGATACTCGATAAAACGGACGATAAATTATGAAACTTCAGGAAAGCCCACACCGTATTCACGTCCTCAGTCCGGCAACAGTGAACCAGATCGCGGCAGGTGAGGTAGTGGAGCGGCATGCATCAGTGGTAAAAGAGATCGTGGAGAATGCAATCGATGCCGGCGCCCGTTCCATACGAATCGAGATTACATCGGCAAGTGGGGCAATCGGTAGTATTCGGGTAACGGATGACGGGTATGGCATGTCTGCCGCAGACGCGCTCCTTGCATTTACACCCCATGCCACATCAAAGATCGCAACAATCGAGGATCTGCATACTGTCCGCACGTTGGGCTTTAGGGGCGAAGCACTGGCAAGTATCGCTGCGGTGGCAAAGGTGATCCTTGTCTCAAAACCCCGTGACAGTGGTGCAGCAGCTGGCATCCGGATTGTAATTGCCGGCGGGGCGGTACAAGAGACTGCTGAAGTGGGGGCTCCGGAGGGCACGAGCGTAGAGGTCGGGGATCTCTTCTTCAATACGCCGGCACGAAAGAGGTTCCAGAAGAGCCTCAACACCGAGATCACCCGTATTCACGCGATCATGGAGGGGATCTGCCTTGCGCATCCCGGCATATCGTTCCGACTCTTTCACAACAAAGCCGAGCAGCTGGTGACGGATCACACTTCGCAAGCGCTTGATACCATCGCCCGGCTTTACGGGAGCGAGACGGCAAACACGCTCATCCCGGTAGAATCCGCCCTGCCGTTCATGGCAATTTCCGGGTACATTTCGCGCCCGTCATTGTCCCGGAAGGATACGCGCCGGATCTTCGTTGCGGTCAACGGGAGATACGTCTCATCCATCCTTGTCACCAACGCGGCAAAGGAGGGATATGCAACACTGCTGCCAAAAGACCGGTTCCCGGTTGCATTTCTTGATCTCGAGATCGACACCGCGCTAGTCGATGTGAACGTCCATCCGACCAAAAAGCAGGTCCGTCTTTCACGGGAGAAGGAGATCGCCCAGGCAGTCCGCGATGCTATCAGCACCGCCCTTATGATCCATGACCTGATCCCAGATGTAAAAAAACCGGCGCGTCTGCCGGCACAGGAACCGACGCTCACCGGTGTGCAGGAAACTACCCGGTCTTATGATCTCACCGGACCGGAGCCGACGGGAGTCAGTGAACCCACCCATGCCGGTACTGCACTATCAGATCGCCGTCTCCGGCAGACCGAACTTGTAACTGGTCTCCTGCCGGTCTCCCCGGCAATTCCCCCTATGGAGGTCATCGGGCAGTTCGGGGGGATTTATATCCTCGCAACAACCGGGAGCGGAGAACTCATGCTTATTGACCAGCACGCTGCCCATGAGCGAATCCTGTACGAGCAGGTAACCAGACGATCCGGGGCTGAACATCGTTCACAGGAACTGATTGTGCCGGCGATACTCCACCGTTCACCGAAAGATGCGGCAATTCTCCGGGAACTGATGCCTGCACTTGCAGAAGAGGGTGTAGTTATCGAGGACTTCGGGAGCGATGCGTTTGTCGTGCGGGCGATCCCTGTTGTGCTGGGCAAGTTCGAAGGGAACAGGATCATCGATGATCTGGTGAGTGATCTGGTTACGAGCGAACCTGCACGCACGGTCACTGACCGCGAGAAGATTACCCGGATCCTCGCTTGCCGGGGTGCAATCAAAGCGGGAACTGTCTGTACACAGGAACAGTGCCAGCGTATTGTCAACCAGCTCCGGTTCACGAAAAACCCATTCACCTGCCCTCATGGGAGACCAACGATGATCCGTTTCAGTCGGGCAGATCTGGACGCGATGTTCAAACGGACATGAGAGGGTATTCCGGGAAATATCACCGCGAGGATTTCCTGTGTATTGGGTTTGAGAAGCTTGCCTCTCTCCGGATATTGTTACTGGGGGCAGGTATCGCTCCCGAATCCTGCCGCTTCCTCAACGATTATTACCGTAACTGGTGAACTGGTACGACATTCACCGGTAATGCGCCGGGATTCCACGGTCATGAAACCTGTTCAGCTACTACCGGAAAACCGCTCCCCGCCCGCAGCCTGCGGGAACCTTACTGATGATGAGTGCCGATCGTTCCAGCAGGAGGTGCTCTCATTCTATCAGGTTCACGGACGGCACGACATGTGCTGGCGCCATACCACAGATCCGTACCAGATCGTCGTGTCTGAACTCATGCTCCAGCAGACGCAGGTGGAACGGGTATCGATAAAATTTCCCCGGTTTATTGCCCGGTTTCCTGACTTTGCGACACTTGCCGCTGCACCGCTCCACGAGATCCTCACCATCTGGCAGGGAATGGGGTATAACCGGAGGGCACTGTACCTGAAGAGGTGCGCAGAGATCGTCACGCACGATCATCACGGTGTGCTGCCGGCTGATGTGGAGGCACTTGTAACACTGCCGGGCATCGGCAGAGCCACCGCCTCTTCCATTGCCGCGTTTGCGTTCAATATGCCCGTCGTCTTCATCGAGACCAATATCCGTCGGGTCTACATTCATCACTTTTTTCCTGAACGGGAGACGATAACGGATAATGAGATCCTCCCACTTGTCGCGCAGACATTATATCGAAAGAACCCGAGGGTGTGGTACTGGGCTTTGATGGACTGGGGTGCAGCATTGAAAAAGACCATCACCAACCCGAACCGGCGGAGCGCTCATTATACCCGGCAGGCGCCTTTTGCCGGTTCCGATCGTGAGATCCGGGGGCGGATCGTAAGGCAGTTGGTAACAGGTGCCGGCATGAACGAAGACGAACTTCTTGTCTACCTCAAAGAGGATGCCGGGCGCGTGGGAGAGATCCTCGCCACACTTGAGCGGGAAGGATTGGTCGTGCGGGAAGGGACACACCTGTACCTCCCATAGCCACAGAGGAGGGATTCCGATACCGGGACTGGGCTATTCCCGGCACAATACCGCAACCGGTCCGGATGCACATAGATAACACTGCCCGGATCCATGAATTGAAATATTCACAGGCAGATAATCGCAATTGAGAGGGAGTCTGGTGCTAAACGTAAGAGAGATCCCGGATGATGTGAAATGGCAACTTGCCGCCCGGTGCGCTGCGTCACTGCCAGCCATATATGATGCAGCATTCCGGACTGCTGCGGGTGACCAATACGAAGCGTGCGAACAGGAGTGCTGGATGGAAGTGTCACGGCTGGTCTGTGATGTCGTGCGGGAACTCGCCCTGCCCGTGAAGAACGCACGCGAGATCGCCACAAGCCTGCACACCGTTATGACCGTGCTCTTCGGTCCCGATTTCAAGCCAGAGACGCTTGAATTATCGGATGACGGAGCCGTGATCCTCATTAAACGCTGTCCCTTCCTCACCCACGGGCACACGCCGGGAATGCCAACGGAGCGCTTCTTCCCCCGGTGCATGGCGCTCATCCTCACCGCCGTCCCGCTCCTGAACAATACCTATACCGCACGGTACGTGAGAACGATGTGCATGGGCGACCGGCAGTGCGAGATCAAGATTGAAGTGGGAAAACCGGTTGTAGATAAGAAGCCTGCAAGGAAAAAAGCGTAGTGTGGGCATCGGTGCCCGGCAGCCGTTTCTTATTTGAGATAATACCCGAAGACCAGGAATAACAGCCCGAGATAGAACATGATCCCGAAATACTGGGAAATGCCGAGAGGGATCGCATCCAGGTGTTTCAGGTCTGGGATGAAGAGCATGACAAAACCAATCGCAAAGAACCCGAGGCTGAACTGTTTTTTTGTTTTGATATCCATGGTGATAATCTCTTGTAGGTTATCTTGCCCACGACAAAAAAGCTTTGTTGTCAATGCAAACCCTGCGCACCATTACTCGGGATCGGAAGTACCTGCACTGGAGGCGGATAAAATTATATCTTTCGATCCACGGTTATGCAACATTCACGGGATACAGCATTTGTAAAGAGCCCCCTTCATCAAATTCAGGAAATAGATCTATCCTTTCCCTTACTCGACGAATGTAATCATTAATTTTTAGTGGGGGGTCATTTTTTATGGGTTGCAGAACCGTAGTGGTACGACTCCCGGACAGGATCTTCCAAAACCTGTTTGTCGGGATACCGGGTTATTCCCTCGTAACCGGACAAGAGCTAAAAATATCCTATGCGGTCACACAATCTCTTAAGATCTGGACAAATCCGGTGATGACAATCGACATAATAATGGAACCGACAACAAAGATGACAATCTGCATTGGGTTCAGTTCCACATAAGCGCTCTCTCCAGTATTCATCTTCTTTGCCGTGCGGTATGCATCATATACTGCATAACACCAGATCGCGATGAGGATCAGGATATAGACTTCTGGTTGGGCAAGACTATGAATCATATTTTTAAACGACGGAATATTAGCACTCATAGCCATGACATAAAACTGCGGGGCTGCGATCGTGTAGAGAAGGTACAGAAGATAGAAACATGACCAGAGGAAGACGCCAAACCCTCCCCTGCCATTAATTGCCTGCCCGAGTCCGGGCCAAATTGCAGAGGTTATCGTAGAGATGAGCACATTTTTCTCCTTTTTTACGGGGGGTGCCGTCGCGGGCTGGGAAGCCTGGGGTGCCAAGGGAGCAGGAATCACCTGAAGTGACGCGCCGCAGAACTCACAGAATTTTCCTTCCGGGGTATTTTTTCCACAATTCGGGCAGATGGACATACGTACTCCAACCTCAATGGTATCATGGTACAATCTACAGAAAAATCTTTCCCATCTTTGTTATCGGCATTCATCATTCGCTTTAAGGAGTGCCTTACATCAGACAAAAAAGATTTTTTTTAGCAGACAACCCCGTTTGCCATCATTCGGGCTCAAAAGTGCCCGATCACGAGTGAATATAAATCCACTTTCGGCATCGGAGGTGCCTGAAGATCTCCGATAACGATCCGCTCATCCGGGTACCCAAGATTTTCGCAGACAGCAATCCGCAGGGATGTTGGAATCTCCGCTGCTGACAGTTGCTGGTATAATTCGGTAACGTCAAACTTCGGGTCAGCAAGTAAAAACACAATCTTCTCGCGTTTCACTTCGAGAAGGGTCTCCTGCATTCCCTTTTCATGCCCCTTCCCATGTGCCACAACCACTGCCACACGGGCGAGCGGGAGGTGAAGTCGTGCTGCCGCCACCTGGAGCGACGAGACGCCGGGCACTACCTCCCCCTTAAGATAACCTAGCCCGGCAAGCATCGGGTCACCGGTTGAGAGGACAACTGCCTCTTCGGGAAGTTGTGAAAGGTTCTTGAAATCGTCAATGGAACTCACCCGGCAGCCTTCCGGAATATGCGCCTGCGCCAGCTCGATCGCCCGATCAGATCCGTAGATGATACTGGCAGATTCTATCACCCGGATCGCTTCCTGCGTGAGCATCCCGGGTCCGCAACCAACTCCTACAATCTTCATGGACTCTCCGCAATGATGGAACCGTCACGGTTCACGATGACAACCCGGACGTGAGGGTACATCTTTTTAAAACGGGCAAGGAGTGGGGGAACAATATGGTCAAAGTCCGGGGATGCTGCCAGTTCCTCCACGGTCAGGTAGCCGGTACCTTCCAGCACGCCGGGGTTGATGTAGCGCAGGACAAGCGCCGGAAGCCCACAGAGCACAACATCGCCACGAGCCGCACGAATGGCTTCATCGATCTTGCCCCCGACAAGGATCACTTCCCGTTCCGGGAAGAGCAACCGGGCATACCGCAACCCTACCCGTCCGGTTGTAAGCACAGGATTCCGGGCAGCAGCAACACGCTCCATGACAGATTCCGTTAAGTGATCGTCCCAAGGTTCCACAAGCCCGGTATTACCAAGGATGGAGATGCCGTTCTCCACTCCTACACGGGAGTTGAGCGTCTTTTTTGCCACCCGGTCACCTTCCGGGACCGTAAGTGTCACTGAAATACCGGGGATTCCGGTTACTTCCAGTGCCTCCTCCACCGCACGAAGAATACACGCGAGCGGTGTGGAACTGATCGCCGGAGTCCCTTTCGGGTACCGGGGCGTGTCGCGAACAAACCTCCCAATCCCATCCCCCGTTAAGAGATTGATCCCATCCGGGACGGGAGTGGCTTCTGCCACAAAACGGAGTCCTGATGTGACATCTGTCAAGTAATCCCCGGCATACTTCGTGCATTCCGCCTTGCCGACGTGTGCAATCACCGGGAGGCAAACGGTGAGCCCACATGGAATGGTAACCGTGACAGAAGAGAGATCTGTTGTAAGTGAGAGGATCGCTGCCTTGCACGCCGCTGCCGCAGTTGTCCCGGTGGTATACCCGCGACGGATGCCAGTGCCGGATGCGGTCAGGATAAAAAGACCCTGTTCCACAAGAGCGAGGAGTGCAGGATCGCTGCACTTCTCAACCCATTCGGCAGGATACAGAAAACCGGTGACCGGATCTTTCATACATTTGTTCCTTCAATGAGGATCGTGATGCACTCGTTCACCGCCGCGACGGCAACAGGTGTTCCTCCCCGCGTACCTTCAGTCGAGATCGAGGGGATCTCAAGAGTGCGTAACAGGGCTTTTGACTCGGCAGCATTGACGAAGCCTACCGGTGTCCCGATAACAGCCGCCGGGCGAATGCCCTCCTGTATCATCGCACAGACTGAAAGGAGAGCTGATGGGGCGTTACCGATTACGACGATTGACCCGGGTATCCGGTCTTTCAGGGCAACGAAGCCGGCAGAACTCCGGGTGATCTGGCGTTCGCGTGCGATCGTCTCCCCGAAATCCAGCGCACAGATGACTCCCCCTGCATGCCCCTTCTTCTGGATGCCCACCTGCACCATCCGGATATCCGTGATGATAGGAGCGCCATTTTTGAGTGCGTTGACAATGGCTGGCACCGGGTCGTGATTGAACCGCATCAACTCTGCCATCGCAAAATCCCCAACGGCAACCGAGCACCGTTGCCGCACACGGTCTTCGGGATTCTCGTTCCCGACCATCTTACGTGCAAGTGTCCGGGATTTTTTGGAGATCTCGTATGCCTCGCCAGTTGTGGCACCCGGATCAATATACGTACTTGCGGTGATATCCCCGTGGCGTAATGATTCCTTTGACATGTTCACCCATCCTCCAGATCCTTGACTCGCTCCCGCCAATAATGACAGTCGTGTGCATATCTACAGCATCCTCATGTCTCTTTACGTCGCCCAGCGTAGTGATGATAACCTCTTCTCCATCATCACGAAGCGCATTCTTGACAATGGCAAGCGGGGTATCGCAAGACAGGTATCGCCGTGCATGTTCAATGGCAATGGCAAAGTTATGAGGTCTGCCCCGGCTCTTCGGGTTGTAGAGGACAACCGGTATACCGATGGAAAAGACCGCATCGAGCCTCCGTTCGATCTCTTCCAAGGGAGTGAGAAGATCTGAAAGGCTGATCACAGCAAAATCCCCGGAAAGCGGAGATCCGACGACCGACGCAGCTGCGTTTGCCGCGGTCACCCCGGGGATTACCTCTACATCCAGTTCTGTACCGGAATGTTCGAGCACCTCAAGGACGATGCTCGCCATCCCGTAAACACCCGCATCTCCCCCGGAGACGATGGCAACTGCATGGGTGCGGGCGAGATCGATTGCCTGTTTTGCCCGCTCCACTTCCTTGCCCATGGAGCTCCGGATGACCGTTTTACCAGCGAGAACCGGCTGGAGCGGATCAAGATACGAGTCGTTGCCGATCACATACTCTGATCCGGCAATTACCTTTAATGCCCGTGCCGTCATGTGCTCCCGTCGCCCGGGTCCGATGCCTACTATGGCAAGCCTTCCTGTTGCAGGTTTAACGGGCGATGGCAACCGTAACCCTCCCGAATACTTTCTTTGTCATCACGAGTTTCTTCTCCTTTGCCACCGCAAGCGCAGACGGTTCGGCAACCCCAAAAAGCCCGATCTTTCCTGCTTTTGAGGGCGTCACGATATGCTGTGCGTTAATAGTGTCATCATCCAGGAATATTAACCTGGCAGAGAGTTGTGAGATCGCATCGAGGAGTCCCCGTTCGTTACTCTTCTGTATGGTGGTGGCATAGCACTGGACATCCGCGATATCGATCCCAGCATCTTCGCAGGCAGACCGGATTGCCAAGATCACCTCGGTACTTGTCACGCCTTTCCGGCACCCGATCCCGACGACATACACCCCTTCAGTCATGAGAATGGAGACTGCCTGCCCTGCGATGACAACCGCTGGACCGCTTATCGTATACACTGGCACATCACAGTCAAGGAACGCCGCATTGACCTTTCGGGTCGAGTCCCGGTTCACTACATCACAAACGTGCTGTGCGGCGATTGATTCAACAGATAATTTGCCGAGTGCTTCGGTGGCAGTCGTGATGACCGGGACGATGCCGAGCGCGGAAAGTTCCTGTGCGAGATCGTTTGCCCCATGATGTCCCCCCACAAGCGGGATCGCGTACGCGAGGTCCGGGCTTACGACAACGACAGCGGGATCAGTCCACTTATCGACAAGGAGCGGAGCAATCTTCCGCATCACGATTCCCATGGACATGACAGCGACGATCCGGCGTGCTTTGGGGAAAATCTCATTAAATATTTCCGGGGTGTATTCCCGGGACTCTGCACCAAGTAAGGTGGCGATCCGTTCCGCTTCACGGGAAAACCGGGGAAGTGCAACGACAATGGTGTCGGTCATGAGTAGAGGTGCGATTGGGTGTAGCCCGATCTTTTTGGTTCAACTACCCCGCCGATCACGAGGAGCGCCGTGTGCTCGATGCCTGCTGCCCGTGCCTTCTCTGCGATCGTTGCTACGGTTCCCTTCACTACCTTCTCATCGTGCCATGATGCGTGATATATGACCGCAGCTGGGGTGGTTTGGGGGCAGGCGAGTTTTGCGGTGATCTCTTCAAGTTTCTCTGTGCCGAGGAAGATCACCATCGTGGTGCCGAGCCGGGAGAACTCCGTAATCTGGTCAGATTCGAGCGTCTTTCCCGCCGGGCGGGTGACAATAAGTGAGTCCGAGATGCCCCGGAGGGTCAGCTGGGTTTTCAACGCTGCCGCAGCAGCAAAAAGTGACGAGACGCCGGGCACTACCTCGACTGCGATCCCCCGTTTTTCCAGTTCTGCAATCTGTTCGACAATGGCACCGTAAAGCGAGGGGTCTCCAGAATGGAGCCGGACAACCTTTTGTCCGGCTTTTGCGTGCGTCTCCATCGCAGCAACGAGTTCGGGCAGGTGCATACCCCAGCTGTCCAGTCGGATTCCGGCACCGGATTGTGCGACGAGTTCCGGGTTGACAAGGGAACCGGCATAGATCAGTACATCCGCCTCTTTTAACAGGGCTAGCCCTTTAACCGTGATGAGTTCGGGGTTGCCCGGTCCTGCACCGACAAACCAGACAGTAGGAGGGGCAGCAGGGGAACCGGTCGGGAAGACTTTTTTTGTCATATCAGCGCCTCGCGTACATCACACTGAGATAATCACTTTTTTCCGGAAGATCTTCCCCGTGATAGATCTTCATGTCAGGAAAGAACATCCGTTCGACAAGGACAAACTCCCGGTAACCCGCTTTACGGAGTAAAGCAGCCTTCTCTTTAGGTTTACGGACTTTAAGGAGGATTCGGGCATCCGGCTCTGCCCCGTCAGAGACCGTAAATCCACCGGAGAGCGAGAGCCCGGCAGCGGCGGCAAACGCGGTAATGGAGCTTATGCCCGGCTCGGTGCTGCATTCGATATCAGGATATTTTTCCGCGATGATCTCGCAAAGCCGGGAGAACGTGGAGAAGAAGTTCGGGTCACCAAGGATACCAAAGACCGCGAGCCCGTTTGTTGCCACCGGGGCGATCGCATCTGCATTCGCAATGAGGCATTGCCGGATCCGCTCCTCATCGTCAGTCATCGGGAAGTCGAGGACGATTGCATCCCGGTAGGGTGCGACGAGATCGCTCGCGATCCTGCCCGGTACAAAGACCGCGTCAGCTTCTTTCAACAACCTCACGGCTCGCAGAGTCAGGAGTTCAGGATTTCCCGGACCGAGCCCCAGCCCGATCAGCATGCGGTACCACTCCCGACAATGATATAGACCGGATCGATCGGTTTGAACATGACGCTCTTCCCGATCTCGTGCGAACGGGAGACCTGCACGTGGATGGCTTCCCGGAAGATTCCAAGCTGCTGCATTGTTTCAACTACTGTTGAGAGGGTGCGGACGAGAACTGCATTTACGACAATTGTCCGTCTCACATGCGTGGCAAGACAGGGAAGGACTTCCGTGATCCCACGTGATCCGCCGACAAATGCGCAGTCATACGTGTGGTCAGTTGCTAAAAAATCCAACGCTTCACCGCAGACAAATTCAATATTGGTGATGCCGGCTGCCTTCGCTTGCACCTTTGCATACCGGATGGCTTCCTTTCGCCTGTCGACCGCGTAGACCTGCTTCACCAGAGGTGCAGCGGCAATAGAGACTTTTCCGGTACCGCACCCGATGTCAAGAAGACAGTCGTCTGGTGAGAGTCCCAGTTTATAAAGAGAGATTGCCATGATTTCATCCTGCGTCGGACCACCGGCAGGCTTTCTGTCGCCCATCTTCTCAAATTTTGTTGTGTTAATGTATTAATCCTTGTTTTAGAGGGTTTCTGAGATGTACATTCAAAGGTTCAGCAGGAATTGGCTGAACGGGAATAATGATCTGGCGAATGGTATGTTTCACCCGTGAGAGTTCAGAAGTCAGGGACTGATTAAAAAAAAGATGAGGCTGTATGTATGAAAACATATAGAGGATGTCCCACCTTATACCCATCTGATTAGAACAATTATTGCCCTGATCCATCATCCGGGGATACATTCACTCATCTTATGATCCGATCAGTATTGGTGCGGGTTTCGCCAGTTCCTTCTTCTTTTGTGGTTCTTTCTTTGCCGGTTCGAATTGTGCGGTAATACCGGTTACCCTGTGCTTATGAGCCGACACTTCAGGTTTTTCGGGTTCTCCTTTTAATTGGGCAAGGATCTCTTTTGAGACTTTGAGCTGTTCCCGGGCGAGCGCACACAACTCGGTCATGTGCTTGTTCTGCAGGACAAGGAGCGTCTCGAGATCTACAGAGGTTGCGGGAACAGGTTTTGATGGCGATGCAGCTGGTTGTGGCGACACCTGCTGCTGTTTCTTTCCAAACTCGCTGCGGCGTCTCCAGATCTTGCTGATACTCTCAATACCTTTTCGTTTTTTGGGAAATGCCTTCACGTACCGCTCATAGAATTCATGGCTGTCCTTACACTGGAGGACGAGCGCGATCTCTTCCTCATCGACCTTCTGGTGTACACGTGTCTGGGTTGTTGGCATAGGTATCCCTTCAATTGATCTGGTGAGCACAAAAAAATTGTGATTGGTTCTCACTTCCTGTAGATCATGGCACGATATGGTTTCCGGCGGAAGCATGCAATGAATACCCGTGACCCCGGAAGTACGGGGGCAGGGAAGCACTTATTATCCGGCATGACGACAGAAGATGTAATCAACAGGTGCTACCATGCAGACCATCCTTAAGATCATCTGTCTCTTCATCTCTGTTTTTGTCATCGTAAATGGGTTCTATGTATTCTATATGCCGCCCAGCGGAGACGAACCGGTTGCGTTCGCAATTATTGCTGTTGGTATTTTTATTGCGATCTTCACAACCTACGTGGGAAGGATAGAAGCCCGGTCGGATACATGACTTGGGGGGCACAGCCAGTGGTGACAGCTGCGGAATAAAAAAGAGTTACGTGAAATTATTCCTTACCCATCATCGTGCGGATTTTTATGATCCCGGCACAGGACTTGCAGGTATAATACTCATCCTTCCAGCAGGCATCGCACGCCCAGCGCCCGCAGAAAACGCACTGGCGGAGATCGGAGATGGGGTGAGGTGTGCTGCAGAGATCGCACATGTACTGGGCGAAGCTATGGGGATCCTTTAAGGGAGGCTCCCCCTGCTTTCGCATCACCGTAATCTCTTTTTTCAGCTCACGGAAGCGATCCGCAGACTCCTTACTTTTTGGCGCTTCCTTTCTGAGCCAGTTCTTTTTCCACGGTGTCAAGCCGGGTCTCCCGGTTTACCAGTGTTGCCTGCATCTCGGATTCGTACTTCACTAATTCGGCAAAGCGTGCTTCGTCTTTTTCGAGTTCCTTGTATCGCTGTTCCTTAAACTGCTGGAGTTTTGGCTGGGAAACCAGCTGCCACTCTTCAACCATACTCTGGAACCTGCGGTCAAGGTACTCGTCTACCCGGCTCTCAACCGGACGGGAGAGTGAGATATCGCCTTTGGTGCCCCGTATGTAATAATAGATCAAAAAAATGATGGCACACAGGATGATGACAATGATGATAAATTCCAGTACGTCCATTTCAGACCATCCCCTTAAGTTTACTGGCACGGGCTTCCAGCTCGGTGAGCTTGTCCGATGCTGTCTGCTCAAACGCTTTCAATCCGGGGATCTCGTGCTCGATCGCATCCAGCCGTGTCGTGAAGTCAGAGATATCCGTCTTTGTCGCGAG
>JAPKXU010000245.1 GCA_026394655.1 Methanoregula sp.
AGATCACATCACTTGTTACCAGTTCCCAGTCAAGCCTGCAACGGTATAAAATTGCGATTACCGCTTCCATCTCCATATGTATCCGGGGTTGATTTCGGGAATCAAACGGTCTGCACAGGCAGCAGACGTCCATGTAGATCCTCATGTTTCCTGCGCCTCCACGATCTCTCCATGGATTGCCATTACCCGGTATGTGAGCGTTGATTACATTAAAGGTGCTGAAATGGTCTCGTGCAGGCGGGTTGGTACTGAAACGCATCCTTTTATCTCACTGTATACTATCCAGACTCCCTAGAATTCCGGTCCAACCGGGACACCCGGGGATTTCTCATCTCTGAAGACGATATTGACAAGGCACTCACGGGCGGGGCAGGAACAGTCCGGCTCCTTGACCTGACGGCAACAGTCGGGACCGCCCACCTCTCTGCATCCGGGCTGGCGTTGAATATTGTAATCGACCAGCAGCTACACACGGTGCCGCTGCGATCACTCATACCGGTGCTCGAACGGGAATCACCGGAAGGCGCCACTGTTCGTGCCGGCGGAAGATGTAGCGCCAGATGAAGAGGGGTGAAAGCCCGGCAAATCAATTTTTTGGGTTTAATGGGGTGCTTCAGATTTACGGCCAATCCCCTGCGTATGACAAGCGAAACCATGAAGTTATGGTGGATGAGAAAAGCGAGGTCGGAATTACTCCTTATGGGAAAAATAGTGATTTATTCGGAGCCCGAAGCAGTTTTGCCTGCTTTTTGCATTTCGCTGATCTCATGGTATATTTCATCGAGATCGTTACTGAGCCACTGCTTGCGCTCTTTGGTATAATCTCCCTTCCCATGATCAAACATCTGGATGAAACGGATCATGTCAACGGGACCAAGTGTCTTACGCAGGGCATTTATCCCTTCGTCATGGATTTCATGCAGTGTCTTCACTTTCATTTCCCGTCACCTCCTCATACCACACAGCAGGGTTCACGATTCGTATAGAAATTGTATCGCTGTGGTGGCTCATAATGTTTTTCAATACATCATCGGTCGTTACAAGAACTGTTGCACCCGACCGCTCTGCACAGGCAATATGCAGCGCGTCAAGTGCTTTTACTCTCTGGTTCATGAACACGGTTGCACGATTTTTTATTGCCAGGTCTACGAGAATATTTGTGGTTGTCTTTGCTGCGAAGGTGCTGACGTTGTGTTTTCTGTCGTGATCAACAATTTTAGCAATTTCATACGTGATAGCTGAACTCCAGATCAGTTCCCAGTCCAACGAACACCGGTTCAGAATTGCGATCACCGCTTCGCTTTCATACCGGATTCTTGGGATTAGCTGGTTGTCAAACGGTCTGCACAGGCAGCAGACATCCATGTAAATTCTCATGTTTCCTGCGCTTCTGCGATCTCTCCCTGAATCGCCATTACCCGGTATGTGAGCGTTGATCCCCTTAAAGGTGCTGAAATGGTCTTGTGCAGGCTGGTTGATACGTGAATGCATCCTTCCCTGTCCCAGTACACTACTCATACTCCCGATGATTCCAATCTACCCGGTGTCCCCACAGTTCTGATCCCGCATCCCCAATCTATGCCTGCGACGGTTGGTTGATCCCCAACCCGTAACCATCATCATCACCCGGCTCTCCACATCCGGGCTGGAGTTGAATATGGTAATCGACCAGCAGCTACACACGGTGCCGCTGCGATCGCTCATACAGGTGCTCGAACGGGAATCACCGGAAGGCGCCGTTGTTTGTGCCTGCGGATGATGTAGCTCCGGATGTGGGAGGGGGAGTCCATGCATCAATTTTTCTGGTACTTAAGGGTCAACGGATTGGCTGATGAGCTCCTGCATTATCTGTAGTGAGAAGACTACCCCAATTGCTGATACTCCAATCTGCCCGCGTGTTTCACACGGTCACGGTCTCGACGGCATAAATATAATATCCCTCTGCTACTATCTATGCTCATGAGCACTCAATCAAGGATCATCCTTGATCCATCTATTCTCTCCGGCAAACCAATTATTCGGGGGACGAGAATCTCAGTTGACCTTGTTCTCGAACTCCTTGCATCCGGATGGGATGAATCCACAATAATTAAAGAGTATCCCGGGCTTTGTCGCGAGGACATCCTTGCATGCATTAAGTACGCACAGGAGATTATTCGTTCAGAACGGGTCTACTCAACAACCCTGGAAGGAAAGATTACAGGATGAAACTGCTTGCTGATGAGAATATCCCATTCTCTATTATCAGGGCACTTCAGGAAGAGGGCTATGATATCCGGTGGATACGAACCGACGCACCTGGCATCTCTGATATCGATGTCATG
>JAPKXU010000143.1 GCA_026394655.1 Methanoregula sp.
ACCGATGAGAAATGCATCGGGTGTTCCAAATGCTCCCTTGTCTGCCCACCTCGGGCAATAACGATGGTAGCAAACCCTCTTGAGGTCGAGTTCAAGGGAAAGATGCTCGCACGCAAGAAAAAACCGCAGGTGAAGGTTTTCCGCTGCATCCGGTGCGGGCTGTGCGAGCGGCATTGCCCGACGGGAGCGATATACTTGGAGCATATACTCTCGTCCACGGGAACTGACCGGGAAGTTGTGGTGACGTGAAACAGGTCTCACCCCTTGCATTTGACAGGCTCCTGCGGCAGAGACTGGGTACAGCCCAGCGGATTGCCATCGTGAGTATAGGTGATGAGAACTCCGCAGTTGACCGGTTCGGGATGGAGGCAGCACGGGAGATCGAACGCCAACATCTTTCCGGCGTCCGGGTATTTTTTGCGGGAACGGTACCGGAGAGCATGACCGGTCCCCTGCGGGAGTTTCACCCTGATCACATCCTCCTTGTGGATGCCGCAGACATGGGTAACCCGCCCGGAACGGTTGCGATTATTGATCCGGAAAGGATCCCGGCAGGGCACTTCTCCACTCATGCGCTACCGCTCTCTGCAGTGATGGAATTTATTGAGAAAGATACCGGGGCGAACGTGACACTGGTTGGCATCCAGCCTGATTTGAGCCGGGATGAGTTGGGTCCTGATGGACGGGATCTCCTGCACCGGAATCTTGTGGAGTTGGTGGGGGTACTCCGGGAGAGGTGTGGGGGATGGGGCGGGGTGGTTGATAGGTTTTTTATCTGCGATTTGTAATTTTTGTAGGATTGTTACTCATCATACCATTTTATTATCGATGCCACGGTCAGGTTCAATCGAGCCGGTAATCATTTCCCCCACTACCTCCCGCGACATTATTTAATCCCACTCCCGCAATACTAGTGAAAAAAGAGAGTGGGGGAAGAAATACTGGATACCATTTTGATCATCGGTCACCGTCAACCGGATACCGACAGCATTGCGAGCGCAATCGGGTACGCGGCGTTCAAGAACCTTGCAGAGCCACACAAGTACATTGCCGCACGGTGTGGCGAGTTGAACGCCGAGACGTGTTTTGCGCTCGAAAGTTTCGGTTTGAAAGCGCCGACACTCATAGACAGCGTACACCCCCGGGTTTCTGATCTCCCCATTGCACGGATCAGCGTGACACAGGATGTCCCCGCCCACGATGTTGCAACACTCATGGACGTGCATGATATCCGGAACGTGCCAGTCACTGACAATGAGGGCAAGCTCATCGGCATTGTCGGGGAACATGGGCTTGCCCGTGCGTACCTCCACCAGATGAAGATAAACGAGATCGCTTTCGCTCCCCATCCTGTTGACACCCTTGCACGGATCCTCTCTGCCCGTATTATTGTCAGGGCAACGGAAACATTAGGAGGCAGGGTCATCATCGCGCTCGACACCCCTGAGATTACCCGGAAGAAACTGACGGGAAAAGACATCGCAGTGGTTGGCGATAACGAACCTGTCCAACAGGCATTGATCGCTTCCGGAATCGCTGCCCTCATTGTCGCTGACCGGGCACCGGTGGGAGAGCAGATAATCCGGGAGGCAGAGGCACAGGGTGTCTCACTCCTCGCAACCGATCTCGATGCGTTTGGCGTCGGGACAATGGTCAACCTCTCGCTCCCCGCACGCATGGTGATGGAAACCGACATCCCCCGTCTCGCCCTTTCTGATACCAGTGCGCATGCAAAACAGACCGTGTACAGTTCCAAGTTCCGTTCCGCGTGCATCGTCGAAAATGACGGGACGCTGTGTGGGATCGTCACACGGACCACGCTGCTTGCAGAGGTTCACCGCCGGGTCATTCTTGTTGACCACAACGAGTTTGCGCAGGCCGTCGAAGGGATCGATGAGGCAGAGATACTCGAGATCATCGACCACCACCGGCTGGGTGTAATCTCTACACTGAAACCGGTGAAATTCTTAAATGATCCGGTCGGCTCCACCTCAACAATTATTACCGGAAAATACCGGGAAGCGGGTGTCACCCCTTCCACCGCCATTGCCGGTATTCTCCTCGCCGGCATCCTGTCCGACACGCTTATCCTGAAGATGTCCACGACCACCCGGGAGGACCATGATGCGGTTGCCTGGCTCGCCCCCATTGCAGGTGTTGACCCGCTGGTGTTTGGAACCCACCTCCTTGGCAAGGGGATGAACCTTGAAGGTACGACGATAGAAGAACTCCTCTGCGGGACACGAAACGGTATGAACTCGCAAAAAAGAAGATAATCATCGCACAGGTGATGGTCCCTTCGTTTGAGTTCCCGCGGGTGAATGCCGATGCCATCCACCTCGAACTCTCGAGGCTGCGCATTCAGCTGGGAGTAGACTTTTACCTCGGCGTCTTTACGAGTGTTGTCGAGAACGGGAGCGACCTATTTGCTTCCGGGGAACGTGCGTTCATCACGAAACTGGACCTCCGTGACCAGCCGGTACGGCTGAAAAACATGATGTCGCGGAAAAAGGATATCCTCCCTTGGTTTTGGGAGAAGCTCCACCAGATCTGATCCCGGTGCCGGTATCATGTGCCGGATCGTGCCACCCGGAAAATCAACGCCAGAAGGGGGGGTTTCCCGGTTCCGGATGTGAGGCATAAAAACGCTCAGTAACATGAATATTACAGGAGGGGATGTAATGAAAGGGCAACCGGTAGTCCATCCCCCATTGATATGCTTCCTTTTCCGGTTTTTTCCTGCCCTTTTTTCCCTGCTCTTAAGAGACTCGCCCCCATGAGATCTCCGTCTATAACGAGATTCATTTTCAGGATAAATGTTTAATGTTCAAAAAATGCACTAATGATCACCGGGGATGTGAGGATGGACGTATCCGGGGTAATCCCACTCGCCATCAAACGCTCCTTTGGGTCATCTGAGCAGGTTGCTCTTGGTACCAATGTAACAAACCTGATGTGTGCCGGTGTTTCCTCATCCGTATGTACTGGCTGTGCGGTCACCCTGCACAGTTCTCGTCAGTCGGCGGGCACATCCGGACACGGCAGGGAGGTCAGGGAATGATTGAATTCGCGTTACCATTTGTGGTTATAATAAGCTTTATCGCATTGATCCTCGCCGGTATCCTCGCGCGAAGTGTCCTTTCACAGGATGAAGGCACCCCGAAGATGCGTGAGGTTGCCGATGCGATCCGGGTGGGTGCGGAAGCATTCATCAAACGACAGTATTCGACTATTGCCATCCTCGCACTAGTGCTTGCCGTGGTCATCTTTGCGGTGTACTTCTTCACGGGACAGCAGTCACTTGCACTTGCAACGGCTCTTTCGTGCCTTTTCGGTGCGTTCTGTAGTGCCCTTGCCGGTGTTATCGGGATGTCAGTTGCCGTCCGTGCAAATGTCCGCACGGCAGCGGCGGCGCAGACCAGCGCGGCAAAGGCACTTAACATGTCCTTCCGTGGTGGCGCAATATCCGGTCTGATCATTACCGCGATGTCACTCTTGGGAGTCACTCTCACTTTCTACGCGCTTGGCGGATTGGCAAACCCAACCCTCGCCCCGTACCTTATTGTCGGGTTCGGCTTTGGCGCTTCGTTTGTCGCGCTCTTCGCCCAGCTCGGCGGCGGTATCTACACGAAAGCTGCTGATGTAGGTGCAGATCTTGTTGGCAAGGTTGAAGCTGGTATCCCCGAAGATGATGTCCGCAACCCCGCTACCATTGCCGATCTTGTTGGGGATAATGTCGGGGACTGTGCCGGGCGTGGTGCAGACCTGTTCGAATCCACAGCAGCCGAGAACATCGGTGCGATGATCCTCGGTGTTGCACTCTTCCCGGTTTTTGGTCTGAATGGTATCATCTTCCCGCTTGTCATGTGCGCCTTTGGGCTGCTCGCAAGCATGATCGGTA
>JAPKXU010000172.1 GCA_026394655.1 Methanoregula sp.
TAATGCATACAAATACTGTACACAGGCAAAGGATTGTCCGACTGTTCATCATCGGTTTTCACCACATATGCGATTTAACATTGATGCCCAGATCTCCGCTCACGAATTAAATCCGGCAGATATAATATCAGTATGATAGCAAAAGTTATTCATTGAACCACGCGGTTCAATGGGTGAACCTGCAGGTCTTTGTCGGTACAAAAAAGATCATGGATTAAAGCATCGATCTCGTCGTTACCTGACCGCCATATAATGTCGATATCCAGTACAACTCAAACTATGACTCAGGCGGCTATGCAGATTATCTCGGTTTTTGCCGCCGCAGGTTAAGACATAGGAGTTCATAAAATCCAGAATCCGAGGATTCAATCATAATCGCGACTGGGTAGTAGTGCGGTGGTATATATCTTCAATGAGTCAGTCCAGACGAAGGCGGTACAAAAAGTATTTCACCAATTTGTTGGGGTAAACCTGATACCGCTATTCCTTATCCACTCCCAGCAACCACATCCACGCTGGCTCGATCCGGATGCTGACCCCTTCATACAGGATAGTTTCTTCCTGGTTATAGGTGAGGATGACCCCTTCATCGAGATGAAATGCCTGCATGGTCTTTACAAGCCCGGAGAGCTCCCGCTCACGGTTCTCAAGTACCAGGTTAAAACAGACCTGAACTGCAGAGATAATCTTCCCGCGGTCCTCGATAATGAAATCGCACTCCCCGGAATCCTTAAAAAAATAGACCGATTCGCCCCTTCTTGAGAGTTCAATAAAGACCAGGTTCTCCAGCAACCGCCCCCGGTCTTCGGAAAACCTGAACGCAACAGCATTCCGCATCCCATTGTCAACCGCATAGCACTTCTTTTCGTTTACGTGCTGCTTTTTGAGCGAATAATCATACCGGAAAATCTCAAAGACTAAATACGCCTCCCGCAGAAAACCGAGATAATCGCGGACTGAGGTCACACTCCTGATACCGAGAGTCTTTTTAAGGGCGTTATAACTCACCATATTCGCAATATTTGTGAAGAGATACTGGGAGAGTTGACGAAACGTCCTGACCTCCCGGATGCCAAACCGCACAATTACATCCCGGAACAGGATGTCATCATGAGTACGTTTCAGGACGTCCCAATCCCCGGTTTTCACAAACTCAGGAAATCCCCCTGTATCGATATACCGGTCAAACTCCCGCAGGATAAGAGCCCTCTTCTTTTGCGTCATACGGTCGACGCTGATGCCCCGGAACCGGAGCACTTCTTTAAACGAGAACGGGTAGAGGGTGATCTGAGTATACCTCCCAGTCAGGTGTGTGCCAAGTTCCGCCGAGAGGAGATGTGCATTCGAACCTGTCAGGAATACCTTGTAACCCTCATCATGGATGCGTCGCACGAACCGCTCCCAGCCGGGAATGTTCTGGATTTCATCGATGAAGATTACCCGGGTTTCATCCGACATCTTCGAGAGAACCAGCGTAAGGGCAGAAAAATCGGTTACTGCGAATCCCATCAGGCGGTCATCGTCAAAATTGACGTACAGGAATGCCGGGTAGAGCGCCGCAAACTGCCGGAGCAATGTTGACTTCCCGCTCCGGCGTACTCCAGATACGACAACGATTCGTGAAGTATTCCGGTAATATTCAAGATCAATATCGCGGGCTATACCCGGGTCTTGGGCGACGAACCGTTCATTCTGTTCGCGTATGATCTCTTCCAGATGGGGTGTTGGCAGCATTTACATTCCAGATGTCTATTTTATATGAAATTCTTACATTGCTAATGTATATTTATTTCGTATCGAGAGGGATTACCATGAGAGCCGGGCAACAGAATGTGCAGGATCATGATGGCATAGGGTATATGCAATTCAGTCAATGCCATAGCCGAATTCATGTGAGGCTGCACAAAGAATGACATTCGGATATAGTAATAATCTGACGTCCGGGATTCATTTGTGACACTCTTATGACAGAGTTGACACTCGATGGGTGTTGTACCAGAACCAGAGATTTGCAAGCGGCAGAATGTGCTGAATCTGGATTGTCGCGATCAGAAACGGTACTCCATGCGAGCCGTTGCAGATAGTTGTTTTCGCTCACTCAATTATGAGCCACCCGCGTCGGATTGTAGAAAGCCGGTGGAGCATCTGCAGTGGTGTCCCGGTATTACGCCAGCCAAAAAGACTGTATAGCCCCAGCACCTATGTTTATGATTATGCAATACACAATTGTCCTCGGACCACAACAGGACACTGGCGGGTTTACCGCACGGTGCGTGGAGATACCGGGGGCTGTCACTTTGGGCATAAACAAAGGAGAA
>JAPKXU010000159.1 GCA_026394655.1 Methanoregula sp.
CTCTGGGTATCATCCTTCTTGCCATCGCACTTATCGTCGTTGTCTGCCTTAATCTGGTGACCTCGGGAGCGTTTGAAAAATTTGAACGGATTGTCGGGGGGACGCCAAAGGAATGATACACCTTGCCGGGATCACAAAAACTTTCGGAAAGACCGAGGTGCTCAAGGGGATAGACCTTGAGATCAAAGACGGCGAGGTCTTTACGCTTATCGGTCCCTCCGGCAGCGGTAAGACGACAATCCTCCGCATTATCGATCTCCTGGAAAAACCCACGTCGGGCAGGTACTTCTTTGACGGTGCGGATACGCAGGTCCCTGGCGCAGATGAACTTGCAATCCGGCGGCGTATGGCGATGGTCTTCCAGAAACCAGCCGTCATGAACACGACGGTGGAGGAAAATGTTGCGTTCGGGTTGAAATTCAGGAACGTAAATTCAGCCAGGATCACAGAAAAGGTCGCATCCGCTCTCGACCTCGTGGGGCTTTCCCATCTCTCCGGGCGCCGTGCGGTCACCCTCTCGGGAGGTGAGATGCAGCGGGTCGCGATTGCACGGGCGATGGTGACCGAGCCGGAACTGCTCCTTATGGATGAACCGACTGCAAATCTCGATCCGGTCTCGTCCGAGATGATTGAGTTGCTCATCAAGCGCATCAACACAGAGCACAAGACCACCATCATCCTTGCCACGCATGACATGGCGCAGGGGCAGCGCCTTGCTGACCGGATCGGTGTGATGATGGACGGGTGTCTTGTCCAGCAGGGCACTATCCAGGATATCTTCTTCCGCCCGAACGGGCAGAAGATCGCCCGGTTCGTCGGCATCGATTCCATCATGACCGGGATTGTGACCAAAAATACCAACGGGCATGCATTCATTGATGTCAATGGCGTCTGCATCGAAGCGATCACTCCCCTCCGGCCGCGAAGTCGGGTCGAACTGTACCTGCGCCCGGAAGAGATTACGATCTCATTGCCTGCTCTGTCAGGGCAGGGGGTGAAGAGCACCCGCAACCGGCTGTCGGGAACGATCACCAAGATCCTGCCTAACGGACCGTTCATCCGGGTGACGATCGACTGCGGCTTTCCGCTCGTCGCGCTTGTCACCCGCTTGTCGAGTGAAGACCTCCATCTCGCCGTTGGGACTCCGGTAATTGCCGAGATCAAGGCAACGGCAATTCACGTCCATGCCGTGCCGTCGTGATGGGGAGAACGACTTTTTCATATGAAATGCCGTGCGGCAATGTCATCACATCTGCAGGTCACGTTATAGGCTCATTGGGGATTCCTGTAGTTGCACTATCATCGGTTAAATCGCGGTTACTCTGAATACGGTTCGCGGCTTGTTTTTGTGTGTGGAATGCGTGAATTCCGTGAGAATCGCGGACGTTTTTTAAGGCAGACCCCGTCAGTGGATCGTATGGGCTTCCCTCTTGATAGGATCAGACTGGGTTAATACCAAAAAGACCGTACCAGATACTACACATGCGCTGCACAATCCTCGCGAGCGGGAGTAAAGGGAACTGTACGTTGGTCGAAGGAGCGGGCGGAGCCATTTTGATCGATGCAGGTCTGAGCACAAAAGAGCTGCTCCAGCGCCTTTCCCGTACCGAGTGCCCTCCGGAAGCGATCGGGGCAGTTATCGTCACCCACGAGCATGGCGACCATATCCGGGGTCTGGATGTCCTCGCCCGCCGGCTGGAAATCCCGGTGTATGCGACAGCAGGGACGCTTCATGATTTCCTGCATAACCGCCGGATATCCGATAGGCCTATCGACACCCGGGTCTGCCGGCACCACGAGCGGTTCTCAATTGGGGATTTTCTCATCGAACCCTTCGCCACCTCGCATGACGCGGCTGAACCCTGCGGGTTTATGATACGGGAGAACGGGGCACAGTTCGGTTACTGCACCGATACCGGCATCATCACATCGCACATGCTCACCCTGCTCAGGCACTGCGATGGGCTCGTCCTTGAAAGCAACCATTGCCCGGAGATGCTCGCGAACGGCCCGTATCCCGAATCGCTCAAACGGAGAATCCGCTCCCGCCGGGGGCACCTCTCGAATGCTGCGGCAGCCGCAAGTCTTTGTGCACTGGGGAAAGATGTCCCGCAGATCATCCTCGCCCATTTGAGTGAAATCAACAATACACCGGAGCGGGTACGGGCAAGCGCTCGGGAAGGTCTCGGGCTGTATTACGGGGAGAAAACACTCATGGTGGCAACACAGGAAGGCACAAGCGAAAAATATCCCCAGCAGATTGTGCTGTGAGCAACCGGTACCGCAGGCGAAAACATACATCAATGCTTTTTTTTATTAACACACTGTTGACTGTGATTAAAATGAAAAATTACACCCAGAGCGTGCTTCTCATAATTTCCATCAGATAATGAAGCGTCGACCGTGAATTATAAGGAAATTATCTTTCAATGTCTCTTCGATTCAAAAATGTACCAATATATTTACAATCATCAAGTTAATAGAAAATTCTATGGAATTGGATTTAGTGAACACTTTATTGGTAATTTGGTTTTTAGTGACATTTTTTTACCTTTGTTCTTGGATTATTGGAAACTTTTATCGTGATAAAAAAAACGTTTTCAATAATGGAAAAATGGCTAAATTTTTTATTAATATCAGTATAGGTTATCTGATTTTCGTCCTATTAGCCATACTGTTTTTGTATTTTATTGGCCAAATTGATTTAAAATTCATAATCGAAGCCCTCATCGCGATGATAGCTATCTTTATTTCACTTGGATTATTTTATCTCAGTTTAGACCCAAACAAACGATTCCAACGTGAGGATTGATTTATTACACCTAGTAATATTTTCCAATATCGCAGGCAGGCATTTTGAACACTTACTCTACATGAGCCGAGAGGGGGTGCAGCCCTGCACCTTGATTTATCAACGCTCCGCTGCGGGCAGCCCTAATGGGGCTGTAAGGGTTGCCATGATGGTTTACATCGAAAGTTGACTATGTGTTGTTTTTAACTAGGGCTTACGCACTTGGTTCCGACCGAAAGATCTAAGAACTAAGACAACTAATAGAGGGCTATACAAACCCGGAATGGAGATCGAACGAGATTGAATCCCCCAAAATGCACAAGCAGCGATTTTGTCAACTTTCTCATAACGACGTATCTAGCGTGCACATGCTCGGAAGCATCCCGGTGTTTTCCAAATGAATCAGAACCAATCGCCCATGATTCCGTTAAGCGGTTATTAGAGAGGCAGCCTCACCACACGGGGGCGCTGTATAATGAAGCAAAACGGA
>JAPKXU010000322.1 GCA_026394655.1 Methanoregula sp.
ACTGCCGTGGAATTACACGGGCTTCTGTTTTCTTCGCTTCCGGCTCTACAAGCCCGTAAACTCGTGCAATTTCGTTATCGATATCCTTGCCGGTCAGGTGGGCATATGTCTTGAACATTGTTGTACTCACCGAGCCCCACATCATCATCTTGATGATGCTTTCCTGAACACCGTCGTTGATCATGTGCGTGATGCGGGAGTGGCGGAACAGGTGCGGTGTAACGTGCTTGGTGATTCCCGAACGTTTTACGATGCGGTCGATTCTTTTTGAGATGGTTCCATGGATGAATGGTTTGCCTTGTTCGTTTACGTAGATATTCGACGATCCTTCCGGTGTTCCGGGATAGTCAGCCCGCCAGGTCTTCAGGTATTCAGTGCACATGAATGTTTTGATATGCCGGGTGAATGAGGTTTTGAATTGTACACTCGTTGAGACTCCACCGTGTTCAAAGGTGAGATCCCCCCAGGTCATCTGTGCAATCTCCCCGATGCGGAACCCCCCTTCATAAAGGAGCATGATAAGTGCCCGATCTTCGCTTCTTTTACATGCAGCGACTATAGTAGTGATCTCCTCCGGTGTCAGGAGGTCATTGGCTTTCTTCGTCACCAGGTCTCGCTTTGGGATCTTTATGGACCGGATCTTCTTTTCGGCGATGGTACTATGACCCTCATCGATCATCCACAGAATAAATTGTTTGAGTATGACTACATGGTCGGCAATGGTGTTCGGCTTGAAACATTTTCCTCGTCGGCTTTTTCCGACTTTCATTGCTTCAATGCCTGTGTAGACATCTGGTATGGTCAGGTCCTTGTAAGAGCCCAGAAAACGTCTCCAGCTGACGAGCGTGAACGATAATTTATTTGCCCGACCCTGAGAAATTCCGGCAGCTGCTCGTCTCTCAGATATGAATGTCCGGAGGAACCCGGCGTCTTCGTTCGTGATTATCCCGGATGCAATGCCTGTCTTGATAGAGTGGTCTGCATATTCTGGTCTGATATCTGAAAAAAGATCTCTTGCTTTCGATATGGCGGTAAACATATACGATTGTTAAAAAGTGTTTAATTAAAAGGGTTTGCTTAGGGATTCGAACTTTTTGTCGGATGCTGTTATGGGGATTCGAACCCCAGTCGCGAGCGTGAGAGGCTCGCATGATTGGCCGGACTACACTATAACAGCAATTGCTCAATAGTGTGAGTGATATTTTTACTTATAGTTTTATTACGCAGAATCCCGTAGTCGTCAAAAAAACCGTGGCGTTAGTTTTTTTACCGGTGCAGCTTCGCGCTCCCCTACAACGGATAATGCTGGAGGAATCAGGGTTATGTCATCACACAAGCAAGAGACTGTCAGATATGCTCAGTGTAATCTGAAAGGATCGGTCTGCCGTGACCGGGATAAATGGCGGTGACGTGAAGTGCAGCGATCCGCTCAAGTGCAGCAATAAAACCCACTTCATACGTGTTGGTTCTTCCACAACCAACAATTTACGATTTTCTTCGATATGAGATTCATGCACGACGTATCTTCATTTTTATACCACGTCAAAAAAAAGAGATTATTCAAGGGAAGACAAAAACTCCGTGC
>JAPKXU010000306.1 GCA_026394655.1 Methanoregula sp.
TACATCATCGATCCAGAGGTTGGTGCTGTAGCTGAAGCAGTCTTCTACGACCGGATAACAGCGGAGTGAGTGCTGCCGAATCCTCTTTTTTGCATTCCGGCAGGATATCCTCTTAAGATAATGGAAAACAGCTGACCGGAAAAAAGCATAAATGAGGAGAGACCGACCTTCCTGTATCAGTTATAGTGGGGGTTTATGAGCCGAACGATCTTATCCCCGATTTTCTGTGCTTTCTCTATTGCTTCCTTATCAGCGAGCACTTCACCCTCATGATACCCGTTACCCTTGACTGAGCCTAACGATGAAAATTCGTGAGTGCTTAAGAATCCTTCAAGCGTCTGGATCGTCCGGTTTGCACCTTTATGCGCCTGCACAGCTACAGCGACGCCCTTTCTGCCTGCCAGCTTGTGGTCATGGTAGAGGGAATACGTACGGTCGATGAAATTCTTGAGATGGCCGCACACATCATAATAATACGTAGGTGAACCGATCACGAGCACATCGCAATCGAGAACTTTGTTGATTATATTATCCCAGTCATCGTTCTCGATTACGCACCACTTTTTCTCTTTGCATTTCTCACAGCCCAGACAAGGATGAATCTTCTTACCTGCAAGCGAGACAAATTCAGTCTCGATCCCCACAACATGGCAACGTTCGAGAATGACGTTAACCAGATCTGCGGTGTTGCCTTCCTTACGCATGCTACCTGATAAGCCCAGCACCTTCATATTTTATACTCAACTCATAGGCACATGATAGTTTCGATGGCCGGTGTAAACCTGAAGTGCCGGAATGCAGCGGGAATTTCATCATCAGGGTGATGCTGACGGTAAAAAAGGTGTAATACGCAGCCGTAATCGCTGCTCCCGAACCGTGGAATGCCGCCATCGTCCAGTTCATGCGCCAGCCCGCATTCAAGGAGATCCGAAATGACTGTGTCTTTCGATGTAGGTGTAGTTGTAGATCGCCGACCGCTTCGCACAGCTTCGCCGTGCTTGCGCTTGCTCCGCAACCGGCTCATCTCGCTCAACAGTCATACGTTCCTCGTTCATTCCGCGTTCCTCCCGCGTGCCTGGCCGAACCAGAAACCAAATACCCCACCAACAAGAATCCCACCAACCGCGGCCTGCAAAGCAAAAAGACATGCCTCAATTTCCCCGCTTGGCGGCTCCCACTGAGGGATCAAGGGCTGGAAATTTTCCACGGCATTACCGGAAAGTTTTGCGATAAGTCCTGAACCTACATTATCAGAACCGGCAAATTCCGCCCCGCTCATTGTTGCGCTCGTGTACAGGAACAATGCGCAGAATGCAACAATTGAAATCCCGGCCAGGATTTCGAGCGTATACTTGTATGCCATCAGATCTCACTCCGTGCGGCATCGATCTTCTTTTCAGAAAAAACACCCAGCCGGATCAGGATATCCGGTTTGAGCGTCACGATATACTTGAACACGAGCGCAAGGACAACGCCTTCGACAATCGCAAGGGGGACCTGCGTAACGGCGAATATGCCCATGAACAGGATGAATGAACTGACAAAACCGCCGGTCCCTGCCGGGTATGCGAGCGCCAGTTCAAGCGAGGTTGTCACATACGTGAACATATCCGCGAGAGCGGTTACTAGAAACACCGTTATGTAGATATTTACAGAAGTGTCGCGGAGTAACCGGTATACACCATATCCCACCAATGGTCCAACAATCCCCATGGAGACAATATTGGCTCCAAGGACCGAAAGTCCCCCGTGAGCAAGGAACAGGCTCTGGAAGAGGAGTACTATTGCACAGACTACTGCTGTGATCCACGGTCCGAACGAGATCGTTGAGAGCCCGGTTCCGGTAGGATGGGAACAACTGCCCGTGACAGACGGGAGTTTTAAGGAGGACAGGATGAAAATAAACCCACCCGTCACTCCCAGCAGGGGAAGCGCTTCCCGATCAACATTCAGTACTTTTTTCAGCTGGTATATTCCAAGCATGAGGCAAGGTAGTGCGATGATCCACCAGATCAGGCACCATTGCCAGGGGAGAAATCCTTCCATGATATGCATGATATCACCAAACAATTTAATTTGTTTTAATTCAAATTAAATTTACTTTTTATTGTTTAGTGCAATTGATATTTAATTGTTGTGATTTTTTTTTAAAAAAATGGGAAAATGGTTCGTATAAAACAGGAGTTCTCCGTCATACAATCTCCTGCCAGTGGTCGATTCCTGACTTCAATAGTATCATAATATTTTCTAATATTTTAAGAATTCGTATCAAAACACAATTTTTATATAATATTTAGTGTTACATTAATTTAGATTCGTATGAAAAAAGCAGTTGTCATTTTTCTTATTGTCGCAATTCTTCTGGTAGGCACACTTCTCTCAGCAGGATGCACATCACAGAATACCGCACCTGTCAAAACCGGGACAATCACGGTCACTGACATGGCGAACCGGACGGTTACCGTTATGCAGGATCCCCAGCGAATTATCGGTGTCGGTGCCGGAGCGCTCCGGATGATCTCGTACTTGCAGGCAGCGGATCGCGTTGTCGGCGTCGATGACCGGGAACAGCTGAAGTACAACACATCGGGCCTTGGTATGCCCTCCGGTATTGACAAACCGTACAACCTCGCCAACCCGGAACTCTCCTCAAAGCCGTTCATTGGCGGAAAGACCGGTGACCCTGAACTGATCGCGGCGCAGAACCCTGATGTAATTTTCTACACATGGTGGACAAACAGCAAGGATCCCCAGACCCTGCAGGAAAAGAGCGGCCATGCGGTGGTTGCGTTGACAACGGGTGATCTCGGTAAGAACAAGGATACCTTCTACCAATCGTTACGGCTTATGGCAAAGATCCTTGGAAAGGAAGATCGTGCACAGTCAATCACTTCGTACATTGACGGAACGATCAAGGATCTTAATGACCGGACAAAAGATATTCCGGCAGATAAACGTCCGCGTGTGTATGTTGGCGGGATCGCATTCAACGGGGCGCATGGATTCCTCTCCACCGAACCTGCGTATGCTCCGCTGCTGATGGTGAACGGCAACAATGTTGCAGCTTCCGCAAGTGGTGGCGGTCAGATGATGATCGACAAGGAAAAACTCCTGGACTGGAAGCCCGATGTCATCTTTGTCGATGAAGCGAGTTATTCTCTCGTCAAAGAGGATCTCAAGGATCCGGTCTACCAGTCACTTCCGGCAGTCAAGAACGGTCGCGTTTACGGTGTCATGCCCTACAACTGGTACGCCAAC
>JAPKXU010000234.1 GCA_026394655.1 Methanoregula sp.
CACTTGTTTTTAATATCTCATCCCAGTCACCGGACCCAGGTACCCCACTGACGCTCTCAGTCATATGGACAGGACATGCTACCTACAATACAGCACCGGAACAGATCATCGTTGAAATTTTTTCAATACCGGATGGTACACAGCTGGGAACCATTCCCGTCCCGCTCGTCAATGCCGCCGCTCATCCGGGAGACACTTACACGTACCGGACGACGATTAACAATGGGACGCTCCCGGCAGGCACATACATGCTGATCGCCACTGACCCTCTCTCAGACGCGATCAGCCGCCAGACGATCACCATCGCGCCGCATAATGATGGCACGAAAAATCTTCTCAAACAGTTTGAACAGGAACAGCAATTCTACCTGATCTCCGGTGTTTTCTTCTTCGCCCTTATGTGTCTCCTCGCAATCCTCATCAGACCGAAGATAGATTAATGAACGGAGCGAGTCACTGAGCGTTAGGCAGGTACTCAGTACATAGCGATGAACATTTCGCTTACAATATGCGAGAGCGGGCCGAAGCAGCCGCTGGCGCAGGAGCATCGCGACAAGCCACGTTTTTCTCTTGACGGAGAAGCTTTTCCAGTGCATCGATTTTTTCGGTGTCGCCGGTTACTTCAAGTACGACAGATTTCTCCCCGGCATCAACAACAGATGCTCTGAAGATCTGGGCGATCTGCAGGATCTCCATTCGCACCTGGCCGGAACCGGCCGCAACCCTGATGAGCGCAAGTTGCCGTTCAACTCGCTCCGTTGCGGTGAGATCGGAAACCCTAATGACGTCGATCAGTTTACTGAGCTGTTTGCGTACCTGTTCGATCTGTGCATCATCGCCGAAGGCAGTAACAGTGATCCGGCTCATATCTGCAATCTCGCAGGTTCCGACTGCGAGGCTCTCGATATTATAGCCCCGCCGGGAAAACAGCCCGGTGATCCGGGAGAGGACGCCCGGGCGGTCCTCAACAAGGATGTTGAGCGTATGCAGCTTCATGACCCCGCTCCCCTAATCATCTCATGTAATGCAGCTCCCGCCGGCACCATCGGATAGACATTCTCCTCCCGCTCAACCCGGAAATCCAATAAAAATGGCCCGTCAGTTTCGATCGCGGTTCTGATGGCTGGAACAATTTCATCGCAGGATTCAACTTTAATCCCGTCGATCCCATAAGCTCCCGCAATCCTGACAAAGTCCACGGGAGGCAGTGCGGTAAACGAGTACCTCCGGTCATAGAAGAGTTCCTGCCACTGCCGGACCATGCCGAGGAACATGTTGTTCATAACAACAATTTTTACCGGCATATTGTGTTCCAGGATCGTGCCGAATTCCTGGATATTCATCTGGATACTTCCGTCCCCGGAAACATCAAAAACCGGGACGTCCGGGCATGCATAGTGCGCTCCCATTGCTGCGGGAAGCCCAAAGCCCATGGTCCCAAGCCCGCCGGAAGTAATCAACTGTCGGGGATACCGGAAACAGTAGTGCTGTGCCGTCCACATCTGGTGTTGGCCGACGTCGGTCACAATAACAGCATCCGCTCCCAGTATTTCACTCATTTTTCTGAGAATGAACTGAGGGTGAAGGAACCCGTCGTCGTTATACTTGGCGGGATGCTGCTCTTTCCACCCGGTGCACTTCCGGCGCCAGACATCGTGTTCTTTTCCCCGCGTTAATCCTGCCAGCATCTGAACGAGGACGATTTTTACGTCACCGACGATCGGCAGGTGCACCTGTCTGTTTTTCCCAATCTCTGCCGGGTCAATATCGATATGGATAATATGTGCATGAGGAGCAAAGGCTTCGATCTTCCCGGTCACCCGGTCATCGAACCTGACTCCCAGTGCAATCAGGAGATCACATTCAGTGATCGCAGAGTTTGCCTGTACCGTCCCGTGCATGCCAAGCATGCCAAGGTTGAGGGGGTGATCGCCCGGGATGCAACTGAGACCCATCAGGGTTGTCGTAACTGGGATCATCATCCGCTCCGCAAGTTGCACAAGTTCACCGGAGGCATCCCCCGCGATCACACCACCTCCTGCATAAATAACCGGGCATTCCGCATTCCTGATCAGGTCCATTGCTTTTACGATCTGCTGCCGGTGTCCCGTCCGGGTTGGCCGGTATCCCCGAAGATTGACTGTATCTTTTTCCTTGTCCCAAACGATCCGGCTGACACTCACATCCTTGGGGATATCGATGAGCACCGGGCCTTTTCGGCCGGTCCCTGCAATATGGAACGCCTCTTTTATCACCCTACCGAGGTCTTCAGTACGTTTCACGAGGTAATTGTGTTTTGTGACCGGCATCGTCATGCCAGTGATATCTGCTTCCTGAAAGGCGTCATTCCCCAGCAGATTTGTCGGCACCTGACCAGTGATTGCGATAACTGGGCTCGAATCCATGTAGGCAGTTGCTATTCCGGTGATGAGATTGCAAGCGCCAGGCCCTGATGTCGCAAGACATACTCCGGTTCGTCCACTGGCCCGTGCAAAGCCATCCGCAGCATGGGCTGCGGCCTGTTCATGCCGGACAAGGATGTGCTTAACCGGGGACGAATACAGTTCGTCATAAACAGGAAGGACTGCAGCTCCGGGATACCCGAACAGGGTCGTCACACCCTGCTGCAGAAGGGATTCGATAAGAATTGCTGCCCCGGACTTCAAGGTAGTTCCCATGGTATCCCTCCTGGCGGGATGTCCTTTTTGCTGTGAACCTGTGTTGCTGTCACGCTTGCAAGAGCGGAATGCTCTTTCTGTGGGAGAAATCCGTCATCAACAAAAGCGCAACAACCTGTCGCAACGGTCGCGTGCGGGCAAAAAAACGTGTTCACTAATTCAATCGGCGATTCAGTGTATGCAATTCCACTCAGCTGAGTGTGGGTTGCAAGATGGTTTGAGGAGTACAAAACAGTCCGTCATGGTTGTCCATCACATGTACTGATGGAATGGCAGGCCATAATAATAATTGGTATGGGTGGGAGGAGCACGTACCCTGAAGGGGTTCGGAGAGAGTGGGATGCTTGTCAACCCCACGGCGCGACGAAGTGCGGGCGGTGGGTATCGGGGCCAGCGCCCCGAGCGGACGCCGCAACAGGGTGCGAAGGTAACGAGCCGCATCAGCGGTGAGTCCGAGCCCCTCTGCGTCGCGGGAGCGAGTCACTGAGCGTTAGGCACTCAACAAAACACCGCCATTCCTGCACTTTCTCATCAACAGCGAGGAACGCGATGCGAAGCATGGCGTGACGAGCGTGCGAGAGCAGCCGTCATCGCCGGAATGGAACCGCTGCGGAGTGACAATATGAGGGCGTCATCATCTCAACAGGAAACCGATAAAAGAGCAGCAAGGTGAGTGAACATAACCGGGCGTCTGCGTGTCAGCCGTACCTGGGACCTATGTTAGCGGATATACATATGGCATTCCTGGGATATTATGCCGGGCAGTTTCACTCTGCCTCTTTCTTCTGGTTCGAACGCGGAGGTGAGCCAATGAGGCACGAGATCGGCTCCAATTCCTGGTTATGGTGTCTCTTTGTAACTCAGTTCACTGACTTTACGACAGGCGTATTCCGTTATAAAACCATCAACCGACCTGCATTTTTCTACAGCAAATCCGGCCTTTTCCAACATTCCTTTCAGTATCCAGCCAAACGTGCTGTACTCATCCCGGATATGTGTCTCGACTTCCAGCCTGAATTCCTCTCCCGCGACTTCTTCAAACCTGGAAATCCATGCATTAATCCTGCTCTCATATTCCTGAGGATCAAACTGAAACACGATATCATGGATATAGAGCAGACCTCCCATCTTCAGCATCCTGTTCATTCGCAATAGTGCGATCTGTTTCCAGAAATCAGGCAGGTGGTGATATGCAGCCTTTGTAACTACCAGGTCGGCTGGCTCACCGTCATGATTATAGCTCAGGAAACCTGCATTCACAAACCTGAGGTTATGAACATTTTTATTGAGTTTTTTCTTTGCTTTTTCAATCATTACATCCGAGACATCAACAGCGTAAACCGTCTTGAAAAAGTCTGCCGCAAAGATTGCTATGGCGCCCGTACCACAGCCAAGGTCTATAATTGTCTTGTTCCCCATATCGTGGAGTCCAAGAAAATCCGTCATTCCCTTAAACTCATTTTCATAATTGCGGAATTTTTGATGCTGTTCGTCATACACATCAGCCTGTCCGGCCTTTGAGTAATCAACACCGCAATGCTTAAACTCATTATACAGCCACTTGTTCATCTTCATCCCCACTTTGTGCTTGTTGGGGTAGTGTGCCCAAGAACACGATCTTTGACCACGAGGGGTTTTGTCTCCGCTTTATAACGATGCAGGAAGAGTATGTCATGTCCAAGGCAAAGCCTTCCTTCGGCACACTTGCACCTGCTCCGCGACCGGCTTCCCAGCGTGTGTTCAGTAATTTGGGCGAGTGCAGATCAATCAGAGGGTTAGGTATAATGGACCACAACTTTTTCAATCTTCCCTACCTCATTAAGGAACATCACTTCAATGCACCGTTTCCCTAAGATTGCGTTATAATACAAAGCTATCGAGCCAACACTCTGTGTAACATCAATATATTCAAAATGGAGATCAGGGACTTTTTGCAATGCTACCCTCCAATATTCCCGCACTTTATCTTTTCCTTTGAGAGTTCCGGAATCGATACCAAGCATAACTTTAATCATTGGCGTGGTTACTTCAACATTTTGTGCATAATGCTCCATGATACGGTCAAGATCATGAGAGTTCCATGCTGCAATCCAGTGTTGTGCAAAATCTGCTGTATCCGAAATCATTTTTTTTTCATCCCATCAAATTTCGTGTCCTTTTTGCTTAAATCCGGTTTGGGACATGCCTTCCAATAAATCACTAATATCACTCTTTGGAAAAACAGGAGTGGTCGTTTTTAAATTTTTTTTTGAAGACATTTATTGTCTCTCTTAGTATTTTTCATTGATGAGCATTGCGATATCTTGCTATAAATAATCCGATTTGAACCCCATCTCCACCCCGTCCTCTCCGGCTAAAAGCCCAGCCCCATTTTCATCAGCGCCACCCAGCCAGCGCCTGCTATGGATAAGTCTACTTACAGATGGGCTTCAGCCATATCTCGGAAGAATGCAGTAAGCTAATGAATGATCCCAGAATTCAACCCAAAAAAAATTTCAGGTTGTTCCGAAACGAGTCAGTTTTCTCACGA
>JAPKXU010000126.1 GCA_026394655.1 Methanoregula sp.
CGGTTACAGTATTCAGGTAATACCCGGTTGCCGGGGCAAATGTGAATGTCGGGGTGGCTCCGTAGTTCACAGTCTGCACGGTTGCCGGGCTGACTGTTCCGTTTCCACCTGATACTGATGGTGTGATCGTAAATGTATCGCTCGCAAACGTTGCCGAGATAGTGTGCGATGCAACAACTTTCAAGAATGTGTATGTCGTTACGTTCCCGACAGAACTGCCATCTACAGATACGTCGGTGAGAATAGAGCCAACATTCTGACTGATAGTAAAAGTCTTGTCTTCCCTGAAAAACACGGGTACTGATCCGGATGGACTGATCGTGCCAGTGCCACTACCTACAGCAGACGCCGTTATCATATATGGAGCGATGGGCTGACCAGCTTCACCAAAAATCGCAGAGGATACCACAGAAGACGCACCCGCACCCTTATACACAATTCTCACGTTATCAGGTTTGTTTGGGTAAGAAACTGTCAGCGATTCCCCGGGAGACAACGATTGCCATGAGGAACATCCCACTTTTAAAAAGTTTGCTGTCTGGTCCTGTCCATCGACAAGGATCACCATCTCATCCTTTTGCAGCGTATCCCCCCCATTATGGGTGATTTGAATGTCACGCCCGGAAGTGGAAATAATTGCATCGACTGCAGGGATTTTCTCTGGGAGTGGTTGTGATAACATCCCAACGCCAACGATCGCAATGGCAGTGACTACAAGTGCAATGAGCAGTACGGCGCCAATTATTTCTGAAACGCCGGATTCGCGGTTCCGGCAGTTTTTATCGTGCTCCATGCGGTCAGTTTGCTCCATCGTCATTGAACCGTTATACTACGTAACATGTAACACGCTTTACCATTATTAGTGTATCTGATCGGGTAAACTCTGTGCGGCACATTTAAAAAAAGCCTTAAATCTCTCCTGAAACGACAACGGGAGAACATGATGATGCCAATACATGGCTTTGTCAAGTATTTTCTTGGTAACTACAACGAAGGGTTAAAAGCGATCCTCACCGTTTTTTTTAAATCTCGTATTGCAGTATAAAGTGGAACAACATGCTGGAGCGGTGCAGTATCGATGACAGAATTCCAGACGGCTATAATAGAGTGGAGTATGCTAGGGGATGTGCTCACAAGAACTGAGGGGCTATCCCTCGAAGAACCGGAATTTCGGAAGCAACCTTTCGAAATGGTAGTATTTGAAAAATATTGCAGGGTTGAACTAGCGCTCATCAATGTACTCACCGAATCGCGTGTGGTGGGTGCACTAACCAGAAAGATTTGCACTATCATAGAAAAATGGGGACTCGAACATCGTTTAGCAGGGACGGTATCACATCTCGGAAAAGAATGTGAGAAAAGAGTGAATGGGGTTCTCAACAGCCTATTGAACAACCGATTGGGCACCTCATTGTTGATGCGGTTTGTCTCTGGTCGTGCATCATTGAAGATTCCCAAAACGAAAGGATATGCAACCGGTGCACAAAAAGGGAACCCGGTCAGGAATTCTCCCGCTGTGCTTATGGAGGGGTTATTATTTTGGGGGTATAGATCCCGAGGGATGCGCTGGAAGATCCGGAATGATATACGATCTGGACCGAGGCAGGCACAC
>JAPKXU010000079.1 GCA_026394655.1 Methanoregula sp.
CAGGATTTGGATGTTCGGATCTTTTTATCATGAAGGATTTTAAAAAATGGGGTACCTATTTGCTGAACCTTAACTGGCCATTTGAGGGTACCCATTTGATGAGCTTTTTTGGGGGGACGAATTGCTGAGCCTTTCCACCTAGTAAAATGAGTGCGGCATAAGTGATTCCCCCCTCAGGTGTGATAAGTTCCGCATCTCTTATGATTTCCAAATCTGATTTTTTAAGTTTCTCATCATCTTTTGATTTTTTAAACCAAAGTTTACGTAATATGTCTATTGCATTAGGATCTAAATCTTGTATCGTGGCTTTAGGACAAATCTCCGCGGAGAAATCTATCTGGCCTTCGGAAAGAATTTCTTTTATCTTTTCTGAGGTCATAGAAGTTAACGATGCACCACTTCGCATTAGATATCTTCCCTGATACTGCAACGCGGTACCTATTGGCCTGGGGGGGATATGGAAAATGACAATTCTTTTTTGATCTTTATAGTACTCTGTTACATCGACTCTGAAATGAATGCGCTGAAGCAATTGATGTTTCAATTCTTCTAATGTACTATGGAATGCTTGTGAGCCAATAACAATTCGTGGTTTTAAATCAGTAACACCTAAAATTAAATGACCCCCGCCCTCATTTGCAAGTGCAATACAATAATCAGTTAGTTCGTTTTTATCGAAGGCATATTTTGCTTCTTTAAATTCACAATGTTCATCTTCATTTCCACTGATCCATCTATCAATGATATCTGGGGGAATTAACATACTCAAAGCAAAATCGCCTCTTTTTTCATAAGATCAAACATTTACTATCAAAATAGTATTTTATATGATTATTGTATTGTATCCAATTATTTTTAGTATCAAAATTTACTAATCAACCCCCCCGCTCTACCAACCGCAAACTCTTCAGCACCTCTAAAAACGCTCACTCGCCGATCATGTCGAGGAGCTCAAAACCATCCTCTATCCGGTGGAGACGCTCCTCACCAATGACGAGTGTTTTTCCGATCTTTTTCTGCTTGTGATAGTCGGTAATAATGCACATAGCGTGCTTCTTTGCGATCTGAGAAAGGTTGCCGATCAGTGCTGCGCGTTTCACCACTTTCTGTGCGGAACCGTACCCGGTCAGGATTGTGTGTTTATTAAAAGTGAGGAGCGCCTGGAATGGTGCGCCGCGGAGCGTGTGCAGCTGCATACCGATCTGTTCTAAAAACTCTATTGGAACCTTGCGCTCCTTCTTGTCAGACCATTCGTGCCCCTGCTCTGCCGGGGGTTCTGCATGGCTCATCAGATCGATGTGCTCGACCACGCCCGTGTCAAAATATTCCTCGATCCGGATCGCCACATCAAGTGTCGTGCCCATCCCGCTCTCGTACTTGCTTATCGTGCGCCGCGAGACGCCCAGCACCTGCCCGAGATCCCCCAGCGACATGTTGCGTTTTTCCCGGAGCTCGCGGAGTGCGTCGCCATTAATATTCACGTACAGTCCGCCGGGCGACGCGTAGACAAGCGGAGGGACCTTCTCCACGAAATAATCGTAGAGCGTTGCAGGGCTGATCGCATAGATGCCATACCGGACGTAGACCGCCCCGCGTTCCAGTTCCGTATCCCGCGCTCGTTCCCCGACGATAAGTGGTTTGCCACCGAGATGGTGAGCGATCACTTCCAGATCGAATGCTACGTCTTCACTGACAGAATCGATATGCGCGACCACTTTTATGACGAGAAGCGTCCCATCATTCCTCGCGATGAGATCAAAACTACGTGGGCGTATGCTGAAGCGTTCGGAGACTTCGAAGCCGGCAGTTATCATCACACTGATGACCAGCTGGAGCTGGCGATCCTGGGACATGTAGATACAAATGGATAGAGCGTGCCCATATATTAATATAGACATGCTGATCGGCATCGATGACACGGATTCACCGGCGGGGATGTGCACGACATACCTTGGGGCGGTTCTCGCCCGAAGGCTGATCCGCGAGCATATGCGGGTGCGGGAAGCCCGGCTCGTCCGGCTCAACCCGAACGTGACATACAAGACCCGGGGAAATGCAGCGATTGCTCTTGATGTTCTTGGGGATGCTGACCGGGCATTTGCGATCGCGTGTGAGATAGTTGAAGAGCTTGCTGATTTTTCGTGCGACAATACAAATCCCGGCGTTGTGGTGGCTGAAGAGCGGCTCGATTTTGCATTTTACGAGCGGGCGGTGACGGATTTCTGCGAGATTGCGGATGCGGTAAAACTTCTTGATGCGGCTGGCGCCCGCTACAAGGGCTACAAGAACCGGCGCGGGTTGATCGGCGCGACCGCCGCCGTGGCAAGTGTGCTTGCGGATAAGACATCCGAGATTCTTGTGTACCGGGAGCCGGAACGATGGGGCACACCCCGTGCAGTCGACCGCGAGAGCCTCTTTGCCGCAGAAGTGGCAACGTTCCCGCACACGTGGGACACAGTGGATATCGTAAATGGTGTGGTGGTCTGCGTCCCGCACACGCCGGACCCGGTGCTCTTTGGTATCCGGGGCGAGAGCCCGGCATGGGTGATGCTGGCCCGGTCGATGGTTGAATCCGAAAAGCCCGATATCGAGCAGTGCTGGGTGACAAACCAAGGCACCGATGCACACCTGCGGGACGGGAAGATAGGTGAACTACAAGAGGGGCTCTCATACCGGGTGCATGGGATTGTCGGGGACGAACCGATGACCGGCGCGGGAGGGCACGTCTCGTTTACAATCAAAGACGGCGATCATTCAGTGCGGTGCATGGCGTACGAGCCGACCAAAAATTTCCGTTCCATCGTCCGCGAGCTGGTGCCGGGCGATGACGTGATCGCGATGGGGAGTTACAAGAAAGGCAGTATCAATTTGGAGAAGATGAAAGTTGTCACACTTGCTGCACCGGTTATCACCCGCCCACCGGTCTGTTCCGCGTGCAGCAAGCGGATGACAAGCGATGGTACTGGCAAAGGCTACAAGTGCCGGAAATGCGGGGCACATGCGAGCGAGCCGGAGGTTCGGGAGATCCCCCGGACGCTTGCGGCGGGATGGTACGAAGTGCCGCCGACTGCCCGTAGGCATTTAGCTAAACCGTTGTGCCGGGGCGAGCCGGAGTAGTGATCCGGGAAACGGACAGCCGGGCAATTGCCGGTTTCTCTTTTGCCTCCATCAAATAACAAAGCGTATCCCCCGGCAGGGTGTTCTTTTGTGAATATTGTGCTGGTATGCCTGCACGCACCGTTTGAAGTGAGAACCTATGAGAGGAAAACGTCCGGTTGTGGCAATTGAGACTGCGAGAAAATTTGCAAAACGACAGGGATACCGCTGGGTGGAGAACCCGGATCGGGATATGCCGTTCGATGCAATTTTGTACCGAGGCAATGATGCGATGATCATACGCGTGAAATCACCCCGCAATGCCCCGGGGGAGTATGATCTGTTCGAAGATTTTTTCCGGGACGAGTACGAGATACTCGATTCACTTCCGTTTCCCCCGTTCATTGTGAGGGAACTCTGGGTACGGTATGTGTGGAGCCGGAGCATCCACCGTTTCCGGCTCTTTGACAACAGATTCAGTGAGACCACCATGATTGACCGAGATCTCCCTGTGTTCCAGATGCATTCCCCGACTGG
>JAPKXU010000294.1 GCA_026394655.1 Methanoregula sp.
GCACCATAAAGGGAAAACTAATTCATTCTCTTATGAAATCGTTGAAGTCCTTAATTCGGGTACTGGATATCCGGCAATTCTTACATCATCATGTTCGACAAGTCTTGACTTTTCCAATGCGTACCTCCTCCTTCGCTTACGCAAAAAAGGAGAGAAACGACCAGCATTCCCAGCATCTAAGCGGGGAATACCTTACGTTATCGCCCTAGTCTGTGATGAACCGGGGATAAGTTCAGGAGAGCTAGGCTACCTGCTCTATGGATCCACAACGCATTATGATTGTTTTTCCTTTCCAGGTATCACGGAAGAATCCAGAATGAAACAAAAAGAGAAACGATGGGGTGAAATTTTAGGGAAACTATCCTCACAGAGTTCATGGACAGAGATTCAAAGAGTACGATCAAAAGGATGGGAAGATCTTCTATTGTCCACCTATCTTCTTCCCCACGAATACTGTTACGTTGACCAGCCGGGACTTTTTTTCACTGAAGAGATTACGCGTCAGGTGAGTGGCGTATTATTTTGTCGATGTTCTGGGAGTTGTACAATTTTCCCTAACCCCTTCTCAATTGATGAGATGGAATTTTCACCATTTTGGGAGAACCTTTAGAAATTCTCGATGTACGAAAAAAATAGATGCCTTCCCCAACACCCCCGGCGTCAACCGCTCGCACCGCCGGCTCGCCGCCACCACATTCATTCGCAGCCGCACGCCCGGCAGGAGAGGAATGGGGCGGACGATCTCGTGATGTTTTGGAAAGGGCGGGAGGGGATTTCCGGAATGAAAAAATGTGGGGGAAATGCTATGGTAAATCATGAAATTGTTTTTGCACTCTTTACTGCATACGATCATTTATCGGTTTTGGCGGCGATATAAGAAACAGGAATGAGATGAAAATCTATCTGGATGTATGCTGCTTGTACCGGCTTTTTGATAATCATAGCGACACAAGAGTCCGGCTTGAGGCAGAGGCAGTCCTTGCAATCCTCAAACGCTGTTCTCTTGATTGGGAACTGGTAACCAGCTCTGCTGTCCTGTATGAGATTGGACTTATCAGCGATCCCGGGAAAAGATCGCAGGCACTGCGATTGATTCAACGGGCTCGTGAGACGATCCGGGTTGATGATATTCTGCTGTCACGGGCAGAAGAATTTGAGAATCTCGGTGTCATGGGTATGGATGCAGTTCATATTGCCTGCACGGAAAAAGCCGGTGCTGTCCTCTTGACAACCGATGATGATCTGGTAAAGATTATGAAGAAGAATATACTACGTATATCTATTCGTGCAGACAATCCGCTGCACTGGTTGATGGAGATGAACCAGCATGGAGAGTAAAACGATCGCCCAGATCCAGAGTGAAGGATACGATGCCCTCATTAATGCGCTTGGACCGGAGGATGCGATACGGTTTATCCGGAGTTTTGATCCCGGCAGTGGCGATTACACCAAGGAACGGAAGAAATATCTTAAGAATAAAACGGTTAAACAGATCGGAAACGAGATACTCGAATTACAGAGATCACTCTGAATATTTTTTGCCGGATCTGCCGTTCTCTTTTTTTCTGCCTTTGGCGTTTTTTTTTACAACGAACAAAAGGTTTAATTTTAAATTCCCATTCCTGACCCCTCCACCAAAATCATAAATAATTATGGGCGTTTCAACATCTGCCACATGAACAACCGCACTATGAATCACGCGTAAAACCATGTGACAACGCAGAAAAGCACCACACACTTATAGATACCGAACCGCAGTCCACTTTTTATCGAATGCATACGCTAAATGAACTCCTTCATCAGCAAAATTAACCAATATCAGATCGC
>JAPKXU010000183.1 GCA_026394655.1 Methanoregula sp.
TGAGATTTCCAATAATCCAATAGGAAATCCATTACGTTGTTCATGCTCTTTCCGACATACTGATTCCCAGCGACCTGATGCCCGACGACATCTTTTAGGTGGAGCGAATTGATAGGTCCAAAACCTTTGATATGTCGCGGACCGACAAAATCTATCTCGTGCATCTCGTCAACGTATTTGGGCTTGATTATTGTGTGCCGTCCTTTGGATCTGACACGCTTGTATCGCTCTTTCGTATTTACGCGCAATTTGTTGCGTTTGATGATTCGTTTAATTGTTGATCGAGATGGAATCTCCGATGGTTCATACCCAAGTCCTTCCATTTGAAATCGGATGGCATCATCCCCAACAAAAGAGTACCTGGTGGAATCGTCAGTTCCATCCATTAATGATTTCCGGATTTTGACAATAACCTGTTCGATTTTGTCACCGATCTTATTGTGGACGACTGGGGATCCTCTTGGCAGATCTTTGTACCATTCTTTCTGTCCTGTTTGGTAACGATTTACCCATTTTTTAAACCACTTTTTTGATCGGTTGATATCCCGATAAATATCGACCGCACGTTCCCCTTCCAAGAATCGTTGGATACTTTGTTTTCGTTCCTGCTCTTCTGGTGTCAATTCCATTATGCTCCACCAAAGGAGCCATGAACTGCGAACTTTATCCTATTGGGGTACCTATTTGCTGAACCTTAACTGACCATTTGAGGGTACCCATCTGCTGAACCTTAATCGTCAAAATGAAAAGGGAACCTATTTGCTGAACCTTTCCACTTAAACAACAAAACAGACGATGGTGGTGTCCGGGCACACAGCCCTGATTGCAGAAATAATATTTACAAAGCCAACTGTGGAATGGCGCAAGCCGATCTCATATTAAGTGTCGATGAGTCGGTGACATCACGCGCATACATCCTTAAAAATGCCGTGAGGCATTTTCAAGTGAATAATAATCTTAATCCCTGTATATCCCGAATGATATACGGGAATAATGTCTTATATTGAAGAGATCACAAAGCACGGCAGGGATGCCAACCCCTTCTTCTGCCTGATGGGGATCGAGGTTGTGCACGTTGAACTGGGAAAAGCAGTCTTAAAGATGGAAGTCCGGCGGGATATGCACAACGGTGTTGGCTGGCTTCAGGGAGGAATGCTCGCAGCGCTCGCTGATGAGGCGATGGCACTCGCCCTCTACCCGCTGCTTGCCAAAGATGAGGGTATTGCGACAATCTCCGAGTCCACCAGTTTTATCAAGGGCGTACGGCACGGCATAATCCTCGCCGAGGGACGGGTGATCCGGAAAGGACGGCGTGTGGCATTCATGGAAGGAGATGTCCGGATGGACGATGACAAAAAAACGATCCTCTCCCATACCTCTGCGGCATTTGCCGTGACGACAAATACCGGGAAAAACTAAAAGGAATCCTACAATCTTTCCCGATCTCATTTTTTTGTATGAACGTCGGCAAGCCGATTTTCATTTTGGCTATCGAACTGGCATTGTTCATCGATGTTTTTTGTTCTTCCATGTCTGGTGTGGAAAACCGGTTTTTTAAAAACCGGATGATGGGAGACGTGCCTTAAAACCCCTCAAAAAACCATTGTTCCGCTGCCCACACAATAAAATCCCCGCTTGCTTTGTGCGCCTGCCGTTGAGCTGAACCAATTGACTAACGCGTTCACGGGATCTGACTATAGAGAAAACGCACATGATTCTCTCCGTGAAACAAACATACAGCAGCATGAAAACGGCGCGAAGCCGTGTTCATACAAAAAAGAATTGCAGTGGGTTCTCCACGGCAATTGATTAATGTTTTAGACTTCCGCTCACTTTTTGGATTTTGATTTTTCCGGCTTTTTCTGCAGAACGGGTTTCCGGAATTTTACATACCAGATGACTCCACCGGCAGCAACGATAAGGACGACGACAAGCACAATGACCGTGGTCTGGGTTGAGGTGGCAGCACCTTTCTGTGCGATGGCAAGCCCGGCAGTAGCGGCACTGTTGTCCGGGTTGATCTCAAGCACCTTGTTGTATGAATCTACGGCATCCTGGAACCTTCCCATCTGGTAAAGGGCGTCTCCCTTGTTGACAAGGGAAGTCGTGTAATTCTTATCGAAGGAAAGTGCCTTGTCATAAGAGGCGACGGCACCAGCATAGTTGCCTTGCTTGAACAGTGCGTACCCCTTGTTGTTCCAGAGCATGGTGTCTTTGGGATAGATGACAAGTCCCAAGTCAACCGTCTGGATCGCATCATCGAATTTGCCCAGCTGGATCAACGCGTACGACTTTCCCTGGTAGGTATACAGCAGGGCATCAGACTTTTTTATCATCGAGATGTTCGATGCAAGTGCCTGGTCAAAGAGGAGGATGGCATTCGCATAATCATTCTGTGACAGTACCCGCACACCACTGTTGTAGAGTGAGGTAGCCTGATCCTGCGTCTGGTTGTCATCCGCTGCCATGACCGGTACGGCGATACAGGAAATTATTGACAGAATTGCCAGAATATAAATGATCTGCCCTTTTTTCATACCAGTATTTTTTGGTTGCTGTGCAAATGAATTTTACTTCATCGGGCATGGGCAGCAGGCTCTGGAGAATGACATGCTCACTGTGCATGTAAACTGTATCTCGCCCTGCACGAACAGGAATCCGGAATCCGGTACGAAAAGCCGGAGAATGACGCACCCGGTATTAAAAAACGCATTGAACGGGTACGAGTTCGCACCCAAAGACATGAAAAACGCGAAAGCGTTTTTCAGATTAAAACCTCGTTTACAAAGCCGGACGAAAGGCACGAGTGATGGAGATCATCGCTCAAAAATTCTCCTGATGAGAATAAACGCGACAATGAGCAATCCGAAAGCCATCGCCGCTAAAACGAGCACGTTGTACCCGGTGTTACTCGTGCCGAATATCGAAGCCAGGTATTCAGGGGAGATTGTAGATATCATTATTCGTACAAAGATGATAAAAACCAAAAATAAACAGGCAAGAACAAAACCCTTCTTGATAAGCTCAATAGCCAAGCCTCCTGCCATATTCATAATATCGACGGGTGGGATTATAAAGTCCACGGATGTAAACATGTTCTGAACCGGTTGAATAACCGGCATAAGGGAAGGGTGAGAATAGAACCCGGTGACCGGGAAGACCATTGGTGTTGCGGGGTCTCACGAAAACCCCATGAACTTCTCGCCAGTTCCGGCGAGATGATAACAATAATAGGCTTTGCGGAGTAAAATGTAACACAATCGGGGAGTTCACGTGAAGTACATTTTTATTACCGGTGGCGTGATGAGCGGGCTTGGCAAGGGAATCACTGCGGCTTCAGTCGGGCGCATCCTGAAGAACCGGGGATACCGGGTGACCGCAGTCAAGATCGATCCATACTTAAACATCGATGCAGGCACCATGAACCCCGCACAGCACGGGGAGGTTTTCGTCTTAAAGGATGGCAGCGAGGTCGACCTCGACCTCGGCAACTATGAACGGTTCCTTGACATCGAACTCACAGCCTCCCATAACATCACCACCGGTAAGGTGTACCGCACGGTCATCGAGAAAGAACGCCGGGGCGACTTTTTAGGTGAGACTGTTCAGATCATCCCCCACATCACCGAACAGATCAAGACCTGTATTCGGCAGGCAGCAGAGGAACCGTTCCCGGATGGGACACATGCGGACATCTGCCTCGTTGAAGTGGGAGGCACCGTCGGAGATATCGAGAGCATGCCATTTCTGGAAGCGAGCCGGCAGATGCGGGGCGAACTTCCGGAGCATGACTACGTCCTGATCCATGTCACTCTCATCCCTGAAGACACGATGGGTGACTTGAAGACAAAGCCCACCCAGCACTCGGTAAAAGCGCTGCGGGAGCTCGGGCTTCATGCAGATATCATCGTTGGCAGAAGCGAACGGGTGATCGGCGCCCACACCAAGCGCAAGATCTCGGCATTCTGCGATCTCCCCCAGGATGCGGTCATCTCCGCCGCTACAGCGCCCGACATCTACGAAGTCCCGATGGAGCTCGAAAAAGAAGGGCTCGCGGATGTCCTGTCCGTCCATCTCGGGCTCGAAAAACGGGATGCTGACTCCAGCTGGTACCGTGTGGTCACGAAAGAGTACACGAGCCGGGTGACTGTCGGGATCGTGAGCAAGTACGGGATAGAGGATGTGTACATCAGCATCAAAGAAGCCCTCCGGCATGCGGGCAGGGCGCTCTCGACAGAAGTGAAGATCGTCTGGCTGGACTCGGAGCGGTACGAGAAGTGCCAGCTCAAGGATTATGACGGTATCCTGATCCCGGGAGGATTCGGCAAACGGGGTATAGAGGGGAAGGTCGATGCGATCCAGTTCGCCCGCGAGAACAACGTACCATTCCTCGGGCTCTGCCTGGGTTTCCAGCTGGCGGTAGTGGAATTCGCACGCCACAAAGTGGGGATCCCGGATGCGACGAGCGAGGAGATGGGGGAGGGCAGTCATGTCATCGCGCTCCTCCCGGAGCAGGAAGGACTAACCGAACTGGGTGGCACCATGCGCCTCGGGGATTACACCGCGGACATCCGGGACGGGACGCTCGCCATGAAATTGTTCGGGCAGAGCCAGATCACGGAACGGCACCGGCACCGGTATGAAGTGAACCCACGGTACATCCGGGACATTGAGAAGGCAGGGCTCGTCTTCTCCGCGACGAACCGGAACCGGATGGAGTGCCTGGAACTCCCCGGTCACCCGTTCTTCTTTGCCACGCAGTTCCATCCCGAGTTCCGGTCCCGCCCGACACGTCCGTCTCCGCCGTATCTCGGTTTTGTTGAGGCGTGCAAGGCAACCAAGCGGACGAAGTAGGGGGTCTGGAGTAACCATGGTGAATGCAGAAAAATTCGTCGAAAAGGCAATCGCGGAGATCAAGACCTCTGTTGGCAGCGAGAAGGTTGTGATGGCGCTATCCGGGGGTGTTGACAGTTCCGTCTGTGCTGCTCTCGCCGCACGGGCAATCGGCGACCGGCTCATCCCCATCTATATTGACACGGGTCTGATGCGCAAAGGGGAGACGGAACGGATAAAGACGCTCTTCGGGAATATCCAGCTTCAGGTAATCGACGCTGGCGATGAGTTCCTCGGCGCGCTAAAAGGGTTGACCGATCCCGAAGCCAAGAGAATGGCAATCGGCGAGCGGTTCATACGGGTCTTCGAGCGGGAGGCAAAGAAAGTCGGTGCAAGATGCCTCCTGCAAGGGACGATTTACCCGGACCGGATCGAGAGCGAGGGAGGCATCAAAAGCCATCACAATGTAGGTGGCATGCCGCTCCAGATAGAGTTCACGAAAGTGATCGAACCGCTTCGCGATCTCTACAAGGATGAAGTGCGTGCCGTTGCCGGCGCACTCGGTCTGCCAAAGGAGATCCAGCACCGGATGCCGTTCCCTGGTCCCGGGCTCGCTGTACGGGTGCTCGGCGAGGTCACTCGCGAGAAGGTGGCAGTGATCCGCGAGGCAAACTGGATTGCCGAGGATGAACTGGTTGAGAAGTACCAGCCTTGGCAGTGCTTCGCCGCGCTCATCGGGCTTGGGACCGGGGTCAAAGGGGACAACCGGATCCATGGGTGGATCGTTGCCATTCGTGCGGTGAACTCCCGTGACGGGATGACGGCAGATCCGCTCAACATCCCGTTTGAGGATCTCGTCCGGATCGGTTCGCGGATCACTGCAGAGATCCCGAGCGTTGCCCGTGTGGTGTATGATATTACAGCAAAACCCCCGGCAACCATCGAGTACGAGTGACTGGCAAATCCAGATCGGACCGACGACCGGTCTTGTTGAACAAAACGACCCGGAAGAAACCAGCATGATCTCGTTATAAAACCAGCATTTATCCGGCATTAAACAAGAATAACTAAAAAGAAAACAATCCAGAATAAAACCAGCAAAAAAATGTGATGGGAATGGAAAAGACCAGCCAGTTCAAGGCGCTCGACGAGCGCTACTATATGCCCGCTTTCTCCCGCAGCATGGCGATCGTGAAAGGCGAAGGCTCAAAGGTATGGGATGCAGACGAGAAGGAGTATATCGACTGCGTAGCCGGCATCGCCGTCTGTAGCACCGGGCACTGCCACCCGGCAGTTACAAAAGCGATCTGCGATCAGGCGCACTCGCTCATCCACTGCTCGAACCTGTACTATGTGCCCCATCAAGGGGAGGTGGCGAAGAAGATCGTTGAGATTACCGGCATGCACAAGGCATTCTTCTCGAACTCAGGTGCGGAGGCAATTGATGGTGCGCTGAAGCTTGCCCGTGTCCGGACCGGAAAGAAGAAGTTCGTCGCGTTCACGCATGGGTTCCACGGCAGGACAGTCGGTTCACTTGCCGTGACGCACAAGCCCGCGATCCGTGAACCGTTCGAACCGCTTGGCTTTCCCTGCACCTTTGTGGAATATGGTGATGTTGATGGGGTGAAGCAGGTGGTTGACAAGGATACTGCCGCGGTCATCGTTGAACCCATCCAGGGAGAGGCAGGTGTTATCATCCCCCCGAACAGTTTCATGGAGGGGATCCGCGAGGTATGCGATGGAACCGGCGCACTCATGGTCGTCGATGAAGTGCAGACCGGCATGGGTCGTACTGGGAAATGGCTCGCAATACAGCACACCAAAGCGGTGCCGGACATGGTCACGCTAGCGAAAGGGATCGCGAGCGGGTTTCCAATGGGTGCGCTTGTGGCGCGGGAAGGGCTGGAGTTCAAGAAAAGCGAGCACGGGAGCACCTTCGCCGGGGGTCCGCTTGCCTGCGCTGCCTCGCTTGCGACCATTGGGGTTATCGAGAAGTGCCTGCCCGATATCGCCCGGAAGGGAGAACGGTTCAGGAAGGGACTGGCGCGATACCATCCCCGTGTACGGGGTTTAATGATTGGGATTACGGTCGGTGACAAGTGTCCCGACGTCCAGAAAGAGTGTGCAGAAAAGGGGATCCTTGTCAACTGTGCAGCAGATGGGAACCTGCGGCTGGTACCGCCGCTCGTCATCACGGATGCTGAGATCGACCGCGTAATCGGGGTGATCGATGGAGCGCTTGGTAAGGTTATGCTATAAACAGGGCGGCTACCAGTTTGCAAAGAAACCCTCGGACATTGCGCGTGAATACGGGATTGACCGTATCGCACGATTGGCAAGTAACGAGAACCCGGCACCTCCCTCCCCGGCAGTGATTGCAGCAGCAGAAGCGGCGCTGCATGATGTGAACCGGTACCCGGACGAGCGGGTTGATCTCCTGACAACCGCGCTCAGGAAGTACTACGGGGATTACCCGTTCGTCACCGGTGTCGGCATGGATGGTGTCATTGAGACACTTATAAGGACACTTGTTGAACCCGGTGAGACGGTAGCAATCTCCACACCCACCTTCTCATTTTACCGGCTTGCCGCACTGGCACAGGGAGGCAAGATCGTCACGGTGCCCCGGGAAAAAGACTTTTCTGTCGATCCAGCAGCACTGGTGCTGGCAGCGAAGACTGCGAAGATCACGGTACTCTGCTCGCCCAACAACCCCACCGGAAACGCGACACCTGTTGATGACGTAGCAGAGGTGCTTGAAGGCATCGATGGCATCCTGTTCCTTGACAACGCCTATGTCGAATTCTCGGACTTTGATTATCTCCCTCTCGTAAAAAAATACGGCAACCTCGTTATAGGCAGGACGTTCTCCAAGGTGCATGCGCTCGCCGGGCTGCGCATCGGGTATGCGTTCGTACCGTCATGGTTGCAGCCGTTCTACCTGCGGGCGGGTACACCGTTTACGGTGAACTCTGTTTCCTGTGCTGCGGCAGCAGCAGCACTTGCGGATAAGGAGCGTGCAGCACGGTATATCGCGCAGGTGAAAATGTGGCGGAAGCGGTATCGTGAGGAAGTGAAATACCCGGTACTCCCATCCGATGCCAACTTCGTGATGGTCGATGTTGCACCGCATGCGGGTGACGAGATGGTGGAGAAGCTTGCCCGCCGGGGGGTAATCGTCCGCTCATGCGGGAGCTTTACCGGGCTGCCCGATCATTATATCCGTGTGAGTGTTGGAGATGACTGGGAGAACGAATTGTTCAAGCGGGAGATTAATTTGCTATGATGTGCGGTATCACCGGGACGCCGGGTACGGGAAAGTCGGTCATTGCCGATGAACTCTCCCGTCGGGGGCATACGGTGGTTCACATCACGGATATCATCCAGCCGTACGTAATCGGGGACGATAAAAAACGGGATACGCAGGTGATTGACGTTGACCGGCTGGCAGCAGAGTTCAAACCCGTTGACGGGTTTGTCGAGGGACATTTTGCGCACCTGCTTCCCTGTGACCGTATTGTCGTGCTCCGCTGCCGCCCTGACGAACTCGCGTCACGGTTGAAAAGCCGTGCATACTCTGCAAAGAAAATACAGGAGAACACGGACGCAGAGGCACTGGATGTCTGCCTTATTGAAACGGTTGAACAGTATGATCCTGCTCACATCCTTGAACTGGACAGCACGGGGCGTGACCTAGTGTGGTGCGCTGACCGGATTGAGGGTTTCGTGCGAGGCGAGATCCCCGCTTCGTTTGGCACCCTCGACTGGTCATCCTTTGTGAAGGTGTGAGATGACACTTGACCAGTTCCGCCCGCATGTGAAGGTCTACATGGACCCGATTGTGTCTGTTGCATTGCGGTGCAGGATCACACCGAACATCCTCACCATTGCAGCCTTCTTCGCTTCGGCTGCAGCGGGAATCCTCTTCTTTTTCCGGATGGAGCTCTGGGCGGTTTTTGCGGTTGCCTTAAACGCCTTTTTTGACGCGATGGATGGCGCCGTCGCCCGCGAAATGAAGATCCAGAGCCTGCGGGGAGATTTTTTAGACCATGCGGTAGACCGGTACGCGGACATCTTCATCATCACCGGAATCTTTGCGGGAGGTCTCGTGCCGTGGCAGATTGGGATCCTCGCGCTTACTGGCGTGCTGATGGCGTCGTATCTCGGTACACAGGCACAGGCAGTGGGTGTTGGCAGGTATTATGGGGGTTTGCTGGGGAGGGCTGATCGGCTCGTCCTCATTATGGCTATTGGCATCATTGATGTCTTCTTCCCGATGAACCTCTACGGCTTGGGATGGCTCGGATGGCTTCTCTTGCTCTTCGGGATTTTCGGGCATTTCACGGCGTTCCAGCGGTTTGCGTATGTCTGGAAGAATGTGAAGTGATTGACATACCATTTTTCACGTAATGCGTGCGGTGCAATACCTGTCCGGTTGCACAACAAGGAAGAGCGTATTGGAGAAGATTCAAACCCGTTTTAACGGACATCCGGTAATATCATTTTTTAGATTTTTTACACAAGTTCCCGGACATATTCGAGCGCCGCGATTGCATCCGCCCTCTTCTGATCGCACTGCCCTGTCCCCACCCATGCAATGAACCGTTCACGCGACTCTGCATCAAGGGCAGTACCGGCAGCGGAGACACATCGCGAATAGGTGCGCTGGGGGTAGAAGATGGAACATGCAGCGGCAAGGAGCGTGTCATGCGCTGCAGGAGTAATAATCCCGCATTCCTGTGCTTTTTTTAACGTGTAACGGATGTTTATCAGTGGCTCTGAGAGCGATAACCCGGATTCCGGATCGAACACAAGTGCAACCTCATCATCAGACTCCAGTTCACCGCTCTTGTACTTGTGGTAGATCTCCCCTATACCTACCATTCCGAGTGTGTCCATCTCTGCCGCCCGGAGTGCGCCCATGCTTGATGCCCCCATGACACGGACCCCGCTTTTTATCGCGTGAAGGATCTCGCGGTGCGCAACGGCACAGTCTTGGTGAAAGACCCCGTCGATCAGGCAGATGATCGTCGCCCCGCTCTTGACTGCAAGGAGGATATCCCCGCGTTTTGCCGGCTCACGGTACTCGGCAGGGAGAATCTTTTCCGCAGTTATGCGGTCAAGACTTGGTCCGAGAAAGACGATGATCTTTTGCATGATTCACCCGATCCCCCCGGCGTTCGGGATCCATGGCAAAGACCTCAAGCCCGGGCACTATCACCCGCACAACCGGCACCCCGATCTCCTCGCGGGTAAGATCGACCACGATAACACGGTCAAGCCCCTTTTTATTGAGCGCTTCAATCACAAAACGGATGTCTTTAAGAAAATCGTCGCTGTCATAGGAGGGTATCCCCGGGTACTTCACCTGACCGTTATCACGGAACCAGTAGCCATTGATCCGTTTTGCACGATCGTACCCCATCTTTTTCCGGAGATCCGCGAGAGTGGTGTCCTCCCGTGCACCATGGATCTGCGTGAGCCGGCTCTGCGCCACTTCGGTGAGCGCCCGCATGACGGCGATCCGGGCGCTTGTGTGCGTCCCGATGCCGATGGTGAGGAGTGACGGGTCTTTGAGCAGCACATCATCAGAGACCGCTGCCATGGTGGGAATGCCGATATCACTCGTGATATCCCGCACGGTCACTTCCACCTGTGCATCCGCAAATTTCTTCTGCATGGTAATGAGGGTTTCATTATCAATGCCGGTGACGGCAGGACCAGTAACCCGTGACGCCTCTGCAAGTGACCATGCGTCCCGCTCGACCACTTCCGAGAGTGCGTGGAAGATTGCCTCCTCGATCGTATTCCCCGAGGCGAGCCCATTTGTCGTGGTGCGGAAGAGCTGGTGGTACCGGGACGGCAGCGGGTGAAAGACCGCGTGGGCGGGTACGAAGATCGGTTCATCGTTTGCGATATCGAACCCCTCAACCCACGGGATGAGATGATCGGCATCAGCATCCGCGGGGAGGATCAAATCTTTTGGATCGAGCACCCTGCCACGGCTATGCATCTCCATGAAGGATCCAAGAATGATCTGGCGGTCATGGATTTCAGATGAGTACCGCTCGATTCCCTCCATGATCGCAGAGATCCTTGATTCTTCGACCGTTGCCCCCTTCCCATTGTAGACCGTGATTGCCCCATCCTCAGCGGTGGGGCGGATACAGGAGAAGACCGGGATTCCGATCCGGTCAAGGTTGGTGATATCGGCGACCCGCGTGATACCGGCTGCCGGTACCTTCGGCTCGATCCGGGCAAGGGTCTCATCAAGCGGCACGGCACGCTGCGTCTCATCGTTGTAGGCTTTCTTACAGGATTTTAGTTGCATCGGGGTCACCAACATGGGGATTGAAACAGATTAGCCGGAATCCGTGATGTATATGATAGATCCGGTGTGAAGTGTCTGGTAAAAAATTCTCGTTACCGGTGTTTATACATGTGTATCCGGGTGCCGATCACAGGATATGGATGGATTAGAACCAGTTTTCAAGGGTCTTCTGCCCGGCTTTTACGGCAAATCCTTCGAGTGCCTTTTCTACCCGTTCGGGAGCGAACTCGTACCCGTCGCAGAGCATCTTCTTGATCCCTTCGAAATCCGGGTTCGTCCACGCGAGGGTGTAATCATTTGTTACTGCCGGGTGCAGAAACTGTTCCTTCACTGGCGCAGGGTCAAAGGCAGGCTGTTTCTCTTTGAGTACCGAGACGAACTCTCCTTTCTGGACGAATTTCAAGCCCTTCTTCGGTCCGATGCCCGTCACCCCGGTGTTGAAGTCCGTCCCGACAAGGATACCGATCTCGATCAACTGCTCGCGGGAGATCCCAAGACCGCTGAGTACATCGGTAAGGACAAACCGTTCGGGATTTACCGTTACTGCCCTGCCCCGGATCTTCCGTTTCCCGCTCACGGTCAGGTTCCGGACGAGTGTCGGGGTGCCGAATAAGAGTGTGTCATAGTCCTGCGAAACGGCATACCGGGCATCCCCTTTTAACACCATGTATGCCGCCTGCGCCTCCCCCTCGCCCGGTGCCTGTACAAAGGGGATCCCCATCAGCTGGAGGAGTTCTTTTGAGGTCTCGATGATCGTTTTGTCCACGCGGGTGGATGACCGTGCCTGCTTGTAGGCTTCAGCCTCATCTCCGCGTTCGAGTGCCTCCTTCCAGCGCTCTCCTGCTTCGTCGCGCAACTTCCTGCGCTTATCGATGACCTCCTGCTTGAGGGGCGTCGGTTTCCCATCAAAGACAAAGACCGGCTTGATCCCTTTGGCGAGAAAATTACCCCCCCTAAAAAGGATGCCGGAGAGGTGAGACGTGACGCGCCCGCGTTCATCCATAAGGGGAGTCCCGTCCGGTTGCCGGATGATGGTCAGGAACTGGTACAGGGCATTATTGGCATCGATCGCCGCTACACCCGGGAGTCCTTCCCACGTGATCGGTATCTTGTAATCCGCGATAATCTCCCGTAGTGCAACACCCATGAGTCTTCATTTTTAGTTTTGAACGGTCACCTGTATATCTCTATTGAATCACAAGATAACGGTGTGGAAACGTGCCGGGGTATCTTACGATTGTCGGAAAATTATGGGAATGTTTGACTGGATCCGAACACAACATGGACTATATGGGAAATGATCCGTCCTGTTTTCCTGTCGTAATTTTCTCTGCATGAAACGGCAGAAAAAACCGGCAAAAAAATGTGTCGCGGTACTGGCAGTGAAACGCCGGGAAAAATTCCGGCGGTGAGAAATGAGTCCGGTGGGGCGAATCGTGAAACGGTCAGGGCAACCGGGAACCGGAAAGATCCGGATGCTGTTCGGGCACAACCATGTTTTTTAGAGGATGAGCGCAGACTAATTAAGCTGATGGTCAGACCGGAGAAGAATTATGGATTATAAAAATATTATCCCGTTTCTTGTGATGCCCTTTATCCTGCTTGCTGTAGAAGCCGGGGCAATCCTCTTATCGCTTCCCGTTCAGGCAGCGGGTATCACTGCGTTCGAGGACCCGGACTCTGTGGTAAACGCGCTAGTCTTTATTGCAATTCTGCTCGTCTTCACCGGGCTTCTCTTACTGCTGATAAAATATAATTTTAAAAAAGTGATCACCTATGTGATCGCCCTGTCGATCTTCCTCACTTTTTGCTATATTTTTTCTGCGCTGGTCTTTGTTTCTATGGGATCAACCCTCCTTGCAACAGTGGTGACGATTTCGGCAGCGGTGGTAGCCACCATTGTCCTCTATTCGTTCCCGGAATGGTACGTTATCGATCTGCTGGGGATTCTGATCGCTGCCGGTGTCGCGGCAATCTTTGGCGCATCGCTTAATTGGATTCCGGTTGTCGTACTCCTCGCGCTCCTTGCTATTTATGATGCGATCTCCGTGTACAAGACAAAGCATATGCTCACGCTTGCCGACGGGGTTATCGACCTGAAAATGCCTATTCTCTTTGTCATCCCCAAGCGGCGCGGGTACTCGTATATCCGTGAAGGGATCGAAAAGATTGAAGAAGGCAAGGAACGCTCTGCATTTATTATGGGTATGGGCGACCTGATCATGCCCGCCCTCCTTGTTGTCTCCGCAAACGTCTTTTTGCCGGGATGGCGCCTCTTCGGGGTCATCAACATCCCCGCGCTGGGTGCAGTCATCGGGTCGTTTGCCGGGCTCTCCGTGCTTAT
>JAPKXU010000192.1 GCA_026394655.1 Methanoregula sp.
CCTTTTCTTCGCTAGTAATACCCTTAACTTTCATGCCAATCACCTGACATTTACTTTACTTTTGTGCTTTTAGATGTTGTGGTCGTGCAATGACAGTTTTTTCTGCATTGCCGTCCTTGATGGTGAGCATCCACGCCCGCCCGCGCCGACCGATGACCGTTCCCGTAAGACCGTGGAACCTGCGGTGGGGCATGCCCTTCTGGATACTCGGGTTCACGACAATGTGAACCTTCTCACCGATATCGAATTTCTGGATGACGGAGGTTACCGGTGGCAGTCCCCGCTCTCGTAAATCTTTCTTGAACTTATATCGCGTCTTTTTTCTGGGTCCATTGTGGTGTGCCATAACTTAATCTCCCTCCTGTGTTCCTTCTACCAGCACGACATCAAGACTGATTACGTGTGCCGGTCGATTCAGGATCTCGGCAAGACTTGGGTGTGTCCTTCCCTGATCTCCGGATATGAGTTCTTTGATGTAGAGTCCGGCTTCGCCGAGCACTTCGACAATAAATTTGCCGTCCTCTTCACCAACGAACCCGATATCGAGGACTTTGCGCTCCCGGACTTTGTCTGCTCTCCGGTGAGCGACCCGTATGGGCGTGCGCTGCTGTATTGTGACGCCCTTTAAGGTTATTAGGGCATTTGCGAGTTCTCACGCGGGTAATGCACCTTCAACCTCGACCAGGATCCTGTATTTTTTATGCGCTTTACTTGATTTAAGAGTTTCCACATCAACACGGTCGCACCAGTGCTTTAAAGCAACCGAAACCCGCCCGTCAGCGCTCTGGTTGATCGTTTCTTGTAGCGCCGCGAGATCGACAGTCCGTATCCGTGGCTCAACGACTTCGAGGATAAACGGTCTGCCGGTGCCAACCATCCGTGCGTCGATATCCTCTCTTCCCGCACCGTGCAGGACTGCCGTCTTTGCCCCGAATGCGGTGATCACCGGGCGCCCGATTAGTTCCTCTACCGAGTCCATGTACTGCTTACCGGTGAAGTTGCACTTCTCGCAGCCGGCACCCTGGCACGCGCGGCAGTTCCAGTGCGTCTGCGGGATACCGCGCTCGAACTTCTGGTACCTGCCATAGAAGAAGACCGAGTTCACCTGAATCTCGACATCCCCGGTGGCAACATCCAGAAGTGCGACAATATCCGGCTTCTTGAAGTCCACGGATTTTCCGGTGATGGCTGATACTGCCTTCCCCACCTCGCGGTTCACTTCTGACTTGAAGGGTTCGGGTTCAGCAAGCGCAAGATCGCTCCAGACCATCTCCTCGTTCTCGGCAATAAGCGGTGGTACCCGGCACCCGACAAGGAATGTCGAATACTCGAGCCCTTGCACCGCCGCCACTACCTTGTTTGCCCACTCCGGAACCCCGACAAAGAAATTGCCGCAGACCCAGCAGTTACCGGAGAACGGCTCATAGGGTTTGTTCCCGGAGATTAGCCCTGCAATCCGGAGCGCCCGTCCACGTTCATTGTTGGTGAGCCCATGGGACCGTTTGCCAAAGAACCGCCCGAGACAATGATCGCAGCACTCCCCGTATAGAAGGATCTTCTCTACAGTTTCGCTTATTTCCATCCAGAACTCCTCCTGTCCAGTTCGTTTGAGAGCACCGTGATCGTATGATCAGCATGCAGGCACTTTGGTCCCACCGAATACCGGGGACAGTCGCGGGTGAGTGTCTCTTCTTCCCCGGTAAAATTCTCGTGATCCGAGAGCAGGAAGGCACCCGGCAGTGCTGCCGCGGTACGGATATCCGTGCCTTCTTCATCGAGAACAGCAACCGGAATCTCGGTAAGGAGCCGGGCAAGCCCGCCATTTCGTACCCAGATGCCGTCGCCTGCCTCGCGGAACTCGCTCCCGCAGATAGTGGAGAGCGCTTTTTTGATGAGCGCTCCCGCACTCCGTTCGTCGGGGGAGAGCGACCGTATGCTGGCTCCATCCAGCTTTACGGTCTTTGGGGGTTTCGGTTCACCGCAGAGCACAAGGTAACAGGTGACATCCCTGCGCAGGTCGTGCGAGAGGAAGAACGAGGCATTTACGGCACGGCACAGCACATCCATTCTTCCGGCACCGGGTAAATCGTTTAAGGAAATGCCCCCATCAGTACGGGCATGGTGCCCGACGATCACAAACGAGGGCATCTTATTGCGTTCCGGTGAAGTGTTTCATCATCCACTGCATGTTGAACTTTCCGCCAGACGCTCCCCGAAGCCCCTTTAACGTCCGCTGCATCATCTTGTAATATTTCAACAGTTCGCGTACCTCTTCAAGCGATGCTCCGGCGCCACGGGCAATCCGCTGGAGCCGGGAACTGGTGATGAGCGTGGGGTCATCCAGTTCTGCGTCCGTCATCGAGTCCATGATGATCCGGTAGCGCACCATCTTTGTGCTGGTCACATCGTAGACGCCTTCGGGAAGTTTCATGTTTCCCATCGGCAGCATGCTCATGATCTGTTTTAATGGACCCATCTTGTTCAACGCTTCGAGCTGTTTGTACATATCGCGGAGGGAAAACTTCCCTTTCATCATCGCGTTGACGTCCATTTCATCCCCGGTCATTGCCTCTTCGGCTTTTTCCATGAGCGCCCGCAGGTCACCCATGCCGAGGAGCCGGGAGATGAACCCGTCGGGATCAAACCGCTCGATATCCTCGATCGTTTCTCCGGCGCCGACAAAGACGATCCCGCTCTTCGTCTCGGCAACCGCAGACATGGCGCCACCGCCTTTTGCGGTCCCGTCCATTTTCGTGATGATGACACCGTCAATTCCAATCGCTTCATGGAACCGTCGTGCCTGTTCACTCGCCTGCTGCCCGAGCGCCGCATCGATGACAAGCCAGCGGTGCGTCGCCTTGGTGATCACGTTTAAGTCGATGATCTCCTGTATGAGGTCAGATTCAAGGGCGTGCCTTCCCTGCGTATCGACAATGACCACTTCGAGATCCTTTGTGGCGACGAGCCCCTCTTTTACGATCTTCCGGGCGTCATGACCCTTTGGATCCCCAAAGCAGGGAACGTTGATCTTCTCGCAGAGGGTTGATAACTGCTCGTATGCACCGGGGCGGAACGTGTCAGCACAGATGACACCGACTTTCATGCCCTTTTTCTGGAAGAACCGGGCGATCTTTGCTGTCGTCGTGGTCTTACCGCTGCCCTGCAAGCCCGCCAAGAGGATGATCTGCGGCTCGAGTTTTACGTCAGTGGACGCCCAGACGAGCCGCACGAGTTCCTGGTAGACGATGCGGAGCACATGCTCCCGGACGTTTGTCCCTTTGGGAGGCTCTTCTTCGAGTGAACGGGTGCGGATCGCTTTTGAGAGCTCCATGACGAGCTTCACGTTCACATCCGATGAGATCAGTGTCCGCTGAAGATCCTTTACCAGTTCATCGACGGCTACCCGGTCGACAACTGTTTTTCCGGCAAGTTTCTTTAGAGCATCCTTTAACGAGGCTGATAAGCTGTCAAGCATCAGGCATCACCACCGAGTAGTTCTTCAACTACCTGTGCAGGAGAGAACGGTATAATATCGTCATAAGACTGACCCGTACCAAGGAACATGAGGGGTTTATTGATCGTGTGCGCAATCGAGATGGCTGCACCACCGCGTGAGTCCATGTCCGCTTTTGTGAGAACGACTGCATCAGCACCGATGGTGCGTTCAAATTCCGCTGCCCGTATAACAGCATCGTTGCCAGCCACGGCTTCGTCAACGTAGATGACAAGATCCGGTTTCATCACACGTTTGATCTTCTCGAGCTGGCTCATCAGGTTTGCTTTGGTGTGGAACCTGCCCGCTGTATCAGCGAGGACCACATCGATCTTGTGCGAGATCGCGTACTGGACTGTGTCAAAGAGGACGGCGGATGGATCTGCACCAGACTGGTGCTGGATGATCTTGATCCCGATGCGTTGTGCATGGACGTCAATCTGCTCGATTGCGCCAGCACGGAAGGTGTCTCCGGCGCCTATAACGACCGAGAACCCCTGCTTCTTTAAGTATGAGCCCACCTTGGCGATGGTTGTGGTCTTACCGGTCCCGTTCACACCGGTGAAAAGGATCTTGACCGGGTGCTCGTGGGTTTTGATATATTCCGTAAGATCAAATCCGTTGCCGAGCACCGTAAGGAGTGCATTCTTTAGCGCCCTGACCACAAGAGTATCGACCGATTCACCGATCTTCCGGTGTTTGCCGACAAGGCTTGTCCGCACGTGGGCGATGATCGCATCGCTCGTGGGTAACGCGACGTCGCTCTCAAGAAGGGTCATTTCAAGAGCCGAGAGCGCTTCTGATACGTCCTTGTCCGAAACAACAAGCTCCCGGTCGATGATCAGGATCTTGACTTTATCCACAAGTGATGGGAAACCGGGGGTTTCTGGTGCCGGAACCTCTGGTGAGGTTGTCTCAACGGGAGCAGTCGAAGGTTCAACTACAGCGCCGATGCTCGTATCCAGCCGGTTCCTGGCTGCCAGCAGCCGTTTCTTGAGCCCCCCGAACATGAGAGAGAGATGCTCCTAATCCTGTTCCAGACCGAGAGGGTTGGATGCCTGCCCGGCAGCCATTGTCTGCTGGTATGCCTGTTCGATCCGTTTTGCAATATCGTTCATCTGGGAGCGGAGCCGGTTGAGGGTCTCGGCGACTTTCTTTTCGGAGGCTTCCATTTCCGTGATCCGGTCTTTGAGGTACTCCCGTGCATCTGCGTTCGTCTTCTCAACGATCACTTCAGCGCCGATGTTCAAGAGGACTTTTTCCGGTTCAAGGACTTTTGCCTTAAGGCTTGCTCCGCCACCAACCTGCAAAAGAACCGTGCCGTCATCAGATGCACCCAGTGCTTCGAGCGCTTCGATTGCGGCAATGGCTTCCATCCTCCCGTTCTCCATGAGTTCCATCTGCTGGGCAAAGATCTCTGCCTGCTGCCCGTATTCCTTCAGGTAGTACTGGAGCGTTTCAAGTTCACGCTGGTCCATTGGTGCGTTTGTATCTGCCAAAATTCCCCTCCCCGGTATGTATGATTCTCTTTATTCTTACTCCTGATATGTATGTACCGCATCCGCATAAATACATCATTGTGGCAATCGGCGGGTACGTTTACCCGTATGTTCTCTCCTTCGGCATATGGGAGTCCGGAGAGTATCGATCACACCGGTTGCCGGTGTTGACAAACCGGCGATAAAAAATTTGGTTCTGCTAAGAGAGCGGTTAGAAATCGATTTTTCATGTCATTAAAAATTTTCTAAAAACCGTCAACTTATCAGAACTGCTATACCAAGTTATTTTACGACAGGATTTCCTATTCATACTAACCATTAACGGATAAAAATACGTATGAGAATATCACTTCTTCAGCAAAATCCCGTAGTTGGCGATCTGAGGGGAAATGAACAAAAGATAATCAGGGGAATAAAAAAGGCCTGCAAAGAAAATCCGGATCTTATCGTTACATCCGAACTCGCTCTTCTGGGTTATCCCCCGCGCGATCTTCTTCTTCAGAAAAAATTTATCGAAAAGAGCTGGCAGATCGCAGAAAATATCGCTGCAGAATGCAGGGCAGCTCCTCCGGTTCTTTTGGGTCTCGCACAGCGGAACGAATCCGATGTCGGACGACCCTTATTCAATGTCGCGGCGCTCGTCAATAATGGTGAAGTCAACTATTGTTTTCGTAAGACGTTATTACCGACATACGATGTATTTGATGAGGATCGGTATTTTGAACCGGCTCATGATGCACAGATTCTCCATCTCCAGAACCAATCAATCGGAATTTCCATTTGCGAGGATATATGGAATGACCGGGATTTCTGGAACCGGCGGCGATATCAGACCGATCCGATCGAGGATATGGCTGCACAAGGTGCGGACCTGATCATCAATATCTCCGCCTCGCCGTTCACTGTCGGAAAACAACAGATCCGAGAGAAGATGCTGGGTAGTATTGCATCCAAGTACCATATCCCGCTCGTATATGTCAACCAGGTCGGTGGAAATGATGACCTGATTTTTGACGGCAGAAGCTGCGTATTTGATTCATCCGGCAGCCTGATTGCCCGTGCTAAATCCTTTCAGGAAGATATCCTGACTTCAGATCTTTCCAGCACGGAATCAAATCGTATCTCTCCTGCGGATTTTACTCCGGAATCTGAAATCTGGAGGGCTCTTGTCCTTGGAACACGGGACTATGTTCATAAAACTGGATTTACGTCAGTTCTCCTTGGGTTATCCGGAGGCATCGATTCGGCTCTGGTCGCCGCAATAGCTACCGAAGCCTTGGGAAAAGATCACGTACTGGGAATTCTGATGCCTTCTCCCTATTCGAGCACGGGAAGTATTGACGACGCTTCTGCTTTGGTAGCAAATCTGGGTATTCAATCAAAGACCTTGCCGATCACACCGATCATGGACGCATACGATATGTTGCTCCGACAGGAATTTGCCAGATATTCAAAAGACCTTACGGAAGAGAACCTTCAGGCGAGGATCCGGGGAACACTTCTGATGGCCCTTTCAAACAAATTCGGCTCACTACTTCTGACCCCCGGCAATAAATCAGAAGTATCAGTCGGTTACTGTACCCTGTACGGGGATATGTGCGGGGCTATCGGTGTCATCTCCGATGTGCCAAAAAGCATGGTCTATCGTATTGCACGGTGGCTGAATGACCAGAACCAGAGAGAGATGATTCCCCAGCCGATACTCACGAAAGTCCCATCAGCCGAACTGCGGTCATGTCAGACCGATCAAGACACCTTACCGCCTTATGATCTTCTTGATGAGATCCTGTACCACCACGTTGAACTCCATGAATCTCCAGAGGAGATCGTTGCCCGGGGGTATCCCAAAATGACGACGTTTCAAGCACTCCACATGGTAAAGGTCGCGGAATTCAAGCGACGACAAGCAGCCCCTGGGTTTAAAGTGACGGATCGCGCGTTCGGTACTGGATGGAGAATGCCAATCGCAGCAAAAGAGTGGTATATCGATTGATTCATCCTGAATTTACAGAAATACCAAGCCATGATGTACGCATATCAATGCCATAAATCTGAGCGGTGATGCGAACAACGACTAAAGGGAGGATTCTGTTGCGTCTGTGGTGTCACTGGCGGTGCAAAATTGTGCACTTGTGGCGGAGTAAAAGTGTACACTTGCTAATCTTCATGCATATGTATGAGGGTAGTAGCAATGCTGAAGATGGAGGACTTTTTCATGGTACGAGATCTACATCGCCAGGGACTGAACATCAGTCAAATATCGTCACCAACCGTAAACTCAACAGCACCATATGGATTCTTGCGGATGAGAAGCGGATAATAACTCTGTCCAACAAGACATGCTGAATTGTTGCACTCTACAATTAACGGATAGCAGTGGGTATATCTCACAGGATTTTGGTAAAATGATTGCCTGCCATGATTGCACAACATACATAAATAATACAATATAATTTAAAAATTGCCAATGGATTACGCGTATTTGGACCATGCAGACGTTTTTCATCAAACCAGAATGCCGGAGTGTAATTGTATAGTGCCAGAGTTTCTGTCCTAAAATAGTGACAGTATTTATGTCCGCTTTCAAGAGCACCGAACCGGTGCTTGAGGGTGAAAGCGACAATGGAAATCCGGATCAAAGCAGTCGTATTCTATGAAGAAGGGATACGAAGTGCAAAGGAGATCGGAGAGACGTATAACATCTCCGAAAGGACCGTGAGACGATGGGCAAAAGCTCACAGTCATGACCAAGAGAACGGATTACGGCCGAAAAAGACCGGGCCGAAACGGTCTCCTCATGCAATATCTCTAGCGTTGGAACGCCGAATTATCCGACTCAAAGAGAAATATCCTGCATGGGGAGCCCGTCGAATTAAGCACCAGTTCAATCTCCCCTGTTCCTGGCGAACAGTTCATCGAATCCTCAAGAAACATGGACTTCTCATTCGAGTTAAAGCAAAACCCCAGCCAGCTGGCAAACGATTCCAACGTCGACACGTTGACAGCATGTGGCAGGGAGATACATTTCAATTTCGTATCCGGGGAGT
>JAPKXU010000283.1 GCA_026394655.1 Methanoregula sp.
AGTCTGCTCGGAGAATTTTACAGCGATTGCCGTATTCGCGATCTGGCACACCGCCGCAAGGAGCGCAGCAAGGAACATGTAGCCACCGACAGATAGGATAACATTAAAATTGTCCCCCATAATGCCGACATCGATGATCTGTTGCGAGAGTGCCGGGATGGCGAGCGTGCCGATTGCCCCGCCGATAGTCAGCAGCAGGGAGATGACAAGCCATTTCCAGTAGCCTTTCCAGAGTTGAAAAATTCTCCGAATGTTCACGTCAATCCCACTCCTTCCAGCCAATGCATGGGTGAGAGATTCGATTAAAAATGCTTAATGATTCCGCAGGAAAAATCCGGAAATTATTTTTTTCGAGCGGGTGCAGGGTTTCAGACCGGATGCCTCAAAAAATTATCCTGTTATATTAGAGGGAAACGCATCCATTAAAATTTTAATGCCCTTGAGAAGCTCAGTTGAATTGAATGCGGTTAGATCCAAAGCACTTCCGGTAGAATCTGCCGTGGTACTGATAAATCCTGCAAGTACCTGAATTTCCGGAGAATTGGATGTAATTGTGATGTTATTGCCTGAACTATCGCTGTATTGCGCTATCGCAGGATCAAGGATGAATTTTCCTGCACTTACGGATTTCAGTGAGTATTGAATCGATCGTGATTCACCAGACTTTAAGAAAGCAGCATTATAACTTGTATTTCCATCAACGAAAGTAAATTCTTCCGGGTTTTTATCAGTAATTGTCAGGTTTGATATGCCGGCCATACCGTTATTTTCAAACATTACCGTGACGACAAGAGTCTGGTTTTCTCCCAGAATATCCGGGCGGACCGATTTAGATACACTCGGGCGAATGGAGGGTAAGACCTTAAATGATAATGAATTGGACGTGATCTCCTGGTAATTCCCATCACTATCAGCGAATACTGCTCTTGCCGGGAGAATTGTAAAGTTCCCGGCGTACTTAGACCTGACAGAATAATTCAGAAAACCGCTCTCTCCGGGGCCGAGGGATTTCAGAGTTTTCGTGATATTTCCTTCGGTATACACGAATGCAGCAGGGATTGTATCTTCAATGGAAATATCTGTTATTTCTGTTCTCTTTAAATTTTTCAGGACTACATGAATATCCACCGTCTGGTTTTCTTTTATTGTTTGGGAATCCGGGGATTTAATCAGGCTTACACCGCCTGGAGCAGGTGCTGGAATAACGGGATAAAAAATGAGGCTAGCTATCACAAGTAGTATCAGGATTATTACCCCGGTTACTGCCAGATAAGGAAGAATTGCCTTGAAGCGATTATCTGGACTGTGCGGGCAACTATCGATCGTTACGGGAGCCGGTGCCGGTGCGGGTTGTGCTGATGAAGACGGTACCGATACAACCGGTGCCGGTGCAGTCTGGTCAGGTCTGCCCTTTGTTTCACACCGGACCCAGTGTTTCCAGTCGTAAAAATATTTGTTGATGCAATCGTCGATGTGCACGCACGTTGCGGGACGAACGCCCGCAAACATCGCGCGTATTTTGTCGTCAATTGTGTTCTCATCCGGTTCGATCTTTGCATTCGGAAAATACATTTTATGGAGATCAACCAGTACCCGGTGTAATTCTTTTAGTTCAATAGAGGCACGGGTGAGATAGTTTTCAAAATATATGCCTCTTTCATAATCATGCCGGATGAATGATTTTCTATTATTCGTGATACCAATTTTGCTTATAATCCAGAAACCAACGAGTCCGAAATATCCGAAGATAATAAAAATCAGCAGCCATTCAATGTTTGTTAATGAAATGCCCCAGACCTTTGTGGCGTAAGCAGACGCCAGCAGACCTCCTCCGCCGGTTGCGAGAGAGGTTGGGATCGACTTCGTATAGTCCTTCAGGCTGTTGCCAAAATTCATATCCTGTTTGATTGATTCCAGATCGGTCTTACGCAGTTCATTATTTTCCTGTATATTTAATTCGCGTGCGCTGTAGATGGTCGCAAGATTGCGCATGGTTGCCCGGATTGCCACAATGGATTCACGGATATATTGTTTTTCTGTTTGATCGCCGTCTGCTGCCGTAGAAATGGCAGTGAGTATAGTCTCGGCACTATTCGTGTTGATTTTCAAATACTCTGTTACTCCCGTTTGTTGCAGTGCCCCGGTAGTCTTTCCAGCTTTTTGTGATGCATCAGCAGTCTCTCCCGTTTGTTCTGGTGTATCAGCGGGCTTTCCAGCTTTTTGTGGGGTTACGGAAGGCTTTCCTGTATTTTGTGATGCATCGGCATTCTCTCCGGTATTTTGCGATGCATTTTGTTTCGGGAACGCGCTTGTCAGTGCCCATGCCAGCCTCACCCCGGAGATAGGGCTGAGTAGTTTGCTCGGTTTAGGTTCGGTTTGTGCAGATGACGGTGGTGCCGGTACAACCAGTGGCTGTACGGATTGTGTTGGAGGTAAAGTTCCCGGTACAGCCGGTACCGTTATGGTGTGTGTTGATGAAGGTGGTGCCGGTGTTACAGATCGGTTCTTATCCTCTTCCATACAAATCCCATCAAAATTGTTATTATATTTTTTTGGTCTATATATACTCATCTTTTCGCTATGGGCAGTATATTCCCGGCTTATTAACCGTAGGTCGCCCGCGTGGACGAGGACGCCAGACTTCCTCTGGATGATGGCAGCTATCGCTGACCGGATGTTGTCATAGATCTGCTTTTCCATCAGACTCATTCCATTCGCGGGATCGAGGCGGCCGATGGTGGCAATGGGAAGGAGGTGGATTCCCGAAGATGCGAACAGGATTTTTTCGGGATCTGTCCCGGGTCGCAGAAAAGGGAGGGAGTGAGAATTTTTTAAAGATTATCCGGTGCAGGTCCAAGGCATCATGGTGTCTTTTAATGTCCGGGAACCCGGAAAAATTGTCAGGGTCCGGGTTCACTGTAAAGCAAATTCAGAATGAAATATATCACAAACTATTTTATTGCGTGCTGATATTAATACATGAAACAAGCCGTCGCCTTTGCCAACAATGATGTCTCTCTTGTCGCGTGGAGATATGACAAGAAGATAAAGAACTGCCTTGGGTTTGCGATCTACCGTATCGACGCAAAGACCGGGGAAAAGACCGCGCTGCCCTCATGGGTCGGGTTCAAAGGCCGGACAAATCCACAATGGGAACCGAAGGACACCACGATCTGGCCGGTCCAGAAATTCAGCTGGAATGATTTCACTGCCCGGCGGGGCGGATCGTACCTGTACGAGATCGTTCCCATGACCGGGGAACCGGATAACCTGGAACGTGATGACAATAACCGTCTTACAACCGGTCAGGTCGATCTGGTTCCGGGCAGGGAACATATCAGGGCATATTTCAACCGGGGGATCCTCTCGACCCAGTCCCTGGCCCACAAGGTTCCGACGAACCCCGACGGAACACCCAATTACAAGGTCCTCAGGGACCGGATCGATCAACCGGGCGACCCGCTGAGAAACTCTCTTGCAGGACAGATCACAGAAGGGCTTACCTCTCTTCTCGACCGGGCAAAAAAAGAGGGCGGGGAATGTTATTGCGCACTGTACGAGTTTAACGATCCCGAACTGCTGCAGGTGCTCCTTGTCTCGCCCTTCGTGCATGTACTGCTGTCCAATGCCGGGACGAAGGACGGCACGAATGTCGGAGCACGACAGTCATTGCACGATGCGCAGATCGATATTTCGGACAGGATGCTCAAAAGCGGACATATCGGGCACAACAAATTCATGGTCTATGTCGATAGTACCGGGACACCCCGGGCGGTGCTTTCCGGCAGCACGAACTGGACATTTACCGGTCTCTGCACCCAGTCCAATAATGCGATTGTCATCGAGTCGGAAGAGATCGCCCGGATTTACATGGATTACTGGAATGCATTAAAGAGCGACGGTAATGCGCAGAGTGCAGGTTTCCGTGCGGCAAACAACAGGGAGATCCCTTCGGTGACCGTGGACAACAGCACCGTCGACATCTGGTTCTCGCCGAATACGAAATACGTTTCAAAACGTCCCGAGGCACCCTCAGACCTGGAGGAAGTGGCCGAAGAGATCAAGAAGGCAGAAAAAGCGGTTCTTTTTTTAGCATTCAAACCGGGCCGCCCCAGTATCATCGACTATGTCGCACAGGCCCAGAATGACAAACCCGGCCTCTTTGTCCGCGGGGCAGCAACAGATCCCGAAGCAGTCAAGGATTACAACGTGCTCTTGTATGACAAGAGCGGTAATACGCACGATACGGTCGTGGCTGCGACCGCGATTACGGACCAGTTCTCCTACTGGCAGAAGGAACTTCTGAAGCTGGATCAATCGTTTGCCATCATCCACGACAAGATTATCGTCATCGATCCCATTTCAGACAAAAGTGTCGTGATCACCGGAAGCCACAACCTGGGGAATCAGGCATCGTACTGCAATGACGAGAATATGCTCATCATCCGCAAGAACCGGGCACTGGCCGGGATGTACGCCGTGCATGTGATGGACGTTTATAACCATTACCGCTGGAGGTACCATACCGAACAGACCACCGGTGCGAAAACAAGCGATTACGGGCTCGAAGTCACCGACAAGTGGCAGGACAGGTTTTACTCTTCAACAAAACCCGCACGGAATGATCTAAGCGTCTGGTTCGAGGAGGAGTGAGAGCGAACCCGGATATTTTTCTTTTTTTAGTTGATCTGAAATGTACGTTTATCGTTTATCATCCCGGACTAGTGGTGAGGGACACTTAAAATTGTGGGTACAATCGTTTCAATTTGATCCTTGCATTTTCCGAAGTAAATTGCCAGTCGACCTGTTTCTGGTTGTGATTTCTGGAGGTTTCCCACTTTTTTGTTTCCTTCACAAGCAA
>JAPKXU010000255.1 GCA_026394655.1 Methanoregula sp.
CCGTTTACACCCCTGCGCCCACGATGCTTACCCCGCATGACATCTCCTACCGTCTCAGGATTGGCGGGTTTGCACTGGTCATCACAGACCGTGAGAACGCACATAAGGTTCAGGAGACGGTCAGGGAGGGGTCGTTTAACACGAAATGCATGGTTGTTGATGGGGAAATACCGGGCTGGATCAGCTATTCCCGGGAACGTGCGTCCCGTATATTGCTCCCGATGGCGGCAGGAGACTCCTCACTCCGGGTGATGACGAAATCGTCAGACCCTCTCGTTATCTTCTTCACCTCCGGCACGACCGGCAACCCTAAGATGGTACTTCACGACCACAGTTACCCGCTCGGCCATATCGTGACTGCACAGCTCTGGCAGGACTTGCGAGCCTCCGATCTCCACTTCACCATCTCCGATACCGGCTGGGCAAAGAGCGCATGGGGGAACCTGTTCGGCCAGTGGATCGCCGGGGCTGCGGTTTTTGTCTACGATATCAGGGGAAAATTCGATCCCGCAGAGATACCCCCGCTCCTTGAGAAGCACGCGATAACAACATTCTGCTGCCCGCCTACGATCTACCGGATGCTGATGCTCCTGGACCTTGGACAGTATAACCTCTCAAGGCTCCGCCACTGCGTGAGTGCGGGCGAGCCCCTGAACCCCGAGGTGATCCGGATCTGGAAAGAGAAGACCGGCCTTTTAATCTACGAGGGATACGGACAGACGGAGACCGTGCTCTGCATCGGTGCATTCCCGGACCGCGAATGCCCGCCCGGATCCATGGGAAAACCGGCTCCGGGCTGGCGCATTGAGCTCCACGACAAGGACGGCAGACCCGTGGGAGTCAACCGCGAAGGAAGGATCGCGATCTCCATCGATCCCAAGCCGGTCGGGTTGTTCTCCGGGTACATCGAAAACGAGGCGGCGAACAGGAAATCCTTTGTGAGAGGCTGGTACTACACTGATGACAAAGCGGCAATGGACGAGGACGGCAATTTCTGGTTCATCGGCAGGGATGACGATGTCATCAAGGCATCGGGATACCGCATCGGGCCGTTCGAGGTCGAGAGCGCATTGCTGGAGCACCCGGCAGTTGCTGAGGCGGCAGTCGTGGGATCCCCCGATCCGATCAGGGGACTGATTGTAAAAGCTTTTGTTGTTCTAAAGCCCGGCTTTCTGCCATCCGGTCAGCTCGTGACCGGGCTGCAGGAGCACGTAAAAAAGGTGACCGCCCCCTACAAGTACCCGCGGGCGATTGAATTTGTCGATGCCCTCCACAAGACCTATTCGGGAAAGATACGGAGGAACGAGCTCCGCGAACGGGAGACAAAAAAGGTTAAACCGGATTAAAACATTTGCGGGACCGCAGGGTTACAGGCTGAAGAGTGCGTAGCGGCGGCCTGTTAAGCACCTAGACCGCGTGCACGTGGGGAATATCCATCTTGTGCGCTAACACCGGTATTGCCAAAAAAACCCGATGAACCCTGCAGGTTCAGGTAAGCCGCGATGAAAGTCGGCTTGCCGCCTTTCACGTTAAAATTTACGTGCGGCGGCAGTGGGTGCAGGAACGATAAACGATTCTTCAGGGGTTCCTGGTCCGTAATCGTGCCGGCTCACCCGCACGCTGATATTCGCTACCATGCAATCCTGGACCAGGTAATCTAAATCTCCAGAAAGCCGTCAGGTGCCAGGCTGGTGGCAAGCATCACCATATTGATCTCTCGGTGTTCAGTCCAGGTGACGGACTCCCTGTTTTTCCTATCAAGCCAGAACTGTTCGATCTTTTCTTTCAGTGGTACATATTCCAGGAGGGCTCGTGCCAGTTGATGAAGGGAATCCGTCCTGCCGGATAAATCCGGGTTTTTCCTGAACCATTCCGGCAGCTTTTCAACTCCTGCGAGGCCGATTGACAGACCCAACTCGCGGAAAGCAAGACGGTGCCGGGCAGGGAGCTCAAGAGAACCATCTTTGGTAACGGAATCCAATCCAATGAGGGCGGAATTGAGAAGGGTTTCCAGCAGACCTGCATACACGGGACCACCGCGTATCGTCAACCGGGTGATTCGTGAAGCGTCGGACAGGAGACCGCCTATGCCGAGAGGATCATCTGTGGCGAGAGGCATGCCCCGGCAGATATCGGTCATATCAGCTATTTCCCGCACCAGGCCGGGCTGCACCAATTGCCCGAAATCCCTGGTTGCTGTCAGTTGCAGCTCATGATAGGTAACGAGACCATCGAGAGGATCATGCTGACCCATGGAAGGAACAAGCGGACGCGTAAGATCGATGCTCATCTTCCAGTACATCCTTTTCCGGCCACCGTTAGGAGGAAGGTACGTGAACTTGGCATGAGCAGTATGCGCAAGCTCGATCGCCCATGTCACATAGTCCGGATTGCCGGCGACCCTGCTCACGCGATTGAGAGCATGCATCCACTTTGTCAGGTAATGGTAATACTGCCCGTCCTGGTTCCATTCCCGCTGTTCGTTATACGGCTCGTTGATCCCGCGCTCTGGCAGGAATTTTCCGATCCTCATGCCTCCAGCGGTCGGATGCAGCTCACCTTCCTGTAGAGAGAGACCGCTGATCCAACCGGTCTGCGGGTCATCGTCACGGTGCCGGCCCAGGGTATGATGCACCTGCAGAACGAGGCGCAGTGCCAGTTCACGGTAAGTTACGTTGCCAGTCTTTTGGTACAGATCGAGATAATTACATACAGCGAATGCATCTGTCCAGAGGTAGCGTCGAGGTCGGGCACCGGCCGGATCAAGTCCCGTCAACCGTGCAAAGTCCTGCATAAATTCATGGACCAGCGCAGTGGTCGCAGTCCGGTTCATTAGTTCTGTAGATACGATGAGACCGGGATAAAAAATTTGTCCTGTTATTGGAATTGATGACAGACTTTAGAGAATATCTGTTAACCCCACTATTTCATTACTCAATCCGTCAGGCAATTCGTTGAAGATGGAGGGTTAAAAGATATCGTCTGTAATCTAATCCCGATCAACCTTTATCACAGATCTATTCGGCCGGTGTCACTTTTTGGGTACCGGCTCATCCTCAAAATGCCGCCGGAAAAAGTTCATCATCTGGTCAGGGGGAATTTCCCGAAGGTCCGATACTGATCCGGTCACCACCGACCCGGTAACGGTAAAGTACCGCCCCTGCATATAGAGTTCGACGGATCCTTTTTTCCTGCTTTTCAGTACAAGATGCGAAAGCCCGATTACATGCACCCCATGACCGGACGGGCTCCATTCCGTATAGGAACCAAGGGATAACGCTTCTTGTACCATTTCATCAGTCGCATGATCGAAATCAATGCCGAATATTCCCTGTCCCAGGACAAAACCGATCCCGTCAAAACCACCGGATTTTACGGCATTTTTTGCCTGCTCAAACGTCCCCCACGTGGAGGGGACATTGACGAGTGCATGACGTTTTTTTCCGGTTGCCGGAACATACGGAGGTTTGGTCAGCTTCCCGTTCCGCTCTTCGTACTGCCACACGACCCAGCGGTCAATCCTGGTAAGCTGTGCCGGAATATTCTCGTACAGGACGTTCATTACGGGAAACACCACTGCCGGTAAAGGCCATTAACGTGACAAATTCATGGTATACCGGCAATTTCTTCAAGGACTTCACGATCATCCAGGTCATACCACTGTTCATATGCATCGGCGACAGCAAACATCCGGCTGGACCGGATGTTCAGGCAGACCAGCTGATCTACATGCTGGGAAACCATCTCAGCCGATGAAGCTGATGCGGTGGGAACTGCGACCATGATACGGGCAGGTTTGCGGATGCTGATGCTTTTTATCGCAGCGAGCATCGTGAACCCGGATGCAAGACCATCGTCTGTCAGGATTACGGTTTTTCCTGCTGGTGAAGGAACCGCCCTCCCTCCGGTAAACAGGGCAATCCGCTCGTTTACATTTTTTCTTGTTTCAGCTATCGCCAAATCAATCTCGGTTGTTGAAAGACCGAGCGCGGCACGCAACCGTTCATTGATCAGTACCTGCCCATCCCATGTTACCGCTCCGAATCCTGATTCAGTATTGCCGGGGATCCGGATCTTTCTTACGATCGCAAGTGACAGGAGTGCACCGATTGCGACGGCGACTTCCTTACCGATTGGCACACCGCCTGCCGGAATGGCAAGGACCAACGGGTCGCGGATGCCGGGAAGTGTTTTAATAAACGCTCCCAGTTGTCTTCCCGCATCACGACGGTCGGAAAAGACGAACCTTCGTTCCCGGAACCGAGGATTATCGACTATTTCACCCATATTCTGTTGCTCTGGATCCAATAGCACATAATAATTGCGGAACCGGAAAAATACCAGAGATTACGCCAGAGCTAAAAAGCTCACAATTATATGTCCCTCAAGTAAACACAGTTCTTTGATAGTGCAATGAATCTGACTGCTGCTGCCAGAATCCTGTTGAAAAACCGTTACCTTCTCCCGGAGGAAACTCCCGAAAACCTTTTTTCCCGGGTGGCGGATGCAGTTGATACTCCCCGATCGAAAGATTTCCTTCATGTGATGAAGGATTTATTGTTTATCCCAAATTCGCCGACCCTGATGAATGCCGGAACACCAATCGGCCAGCTCTCCGCCTGTTTTGTTTTGCCGGTAGAAGATTCCCTGCAGGGGATATTTTCCACGCTTGCCACTATGGCACTGATCCACCAGAGTGGCGGAGGAACCGGGTTCTCGTTCAGCCATATCCGCCCGGCCGGTGATCCCGTATCTTCGACATGCGGGGCGGCAAGCGGTCCGCTCCCGTTTATCCGCGTCTTTGACGAGGCGACAAATGCCGTGAAACAGGGAGGGAAACGAAGAGGGGCCAATATGGCAGTGCTCAACAGTTCCCCTCCCTCGTATCAGCCCATCCCCGCTCATATCACCGTGGCCAGCCTCCTCACCCCCGCACATCAGCGGTTGGCTTTTATACCCTCCACGAAATTCCATTCGCGAAAATTTCAACTCAACTGATAATCTGCTTCACCGGATTTTTCCCAAAACAATTTTGCCGGAAATTCTTCCAATTGACATTCCCGACCCCCCAATATAATCATCGATAATTTAAGGCGTTTTTCCCAATCACACCAAGAGCAGATCAAATAAGAATCCCCCCACCCATAAGAAATAGCAAAAAAAATGATCCCTGTGGGGCATACTCGACC
>JAPKXU010000005.1 GCA_026394655.1 Methanoregula sp.
AGAGGGGGTTGTGCGATGTAGACATACCCCATCTCGATAAGTTTGTGCATGTAGCGGTAGAAGAAGGTTAAAAGCAGCGTCCGGATATGGGCGCCATCGACATCCGCATCGGTCATGATTACGATGTGGTGGTAGCGTGCCCGTTCTGCATCGAACTTGTCTCCGACACTGGTACCGATTGCGGAGATGAGGGTCTGGATCTCGGCATTCTTTAAGATCTGGTGTTCGACGGCTTTCTCGACGTTTAAGATCTTTCCTCTCAAGGGAAGGATAGCCTGGAACTTCCGGTCACGTCCCTGCTTTGCGCTGCCGCCGGCAGAATCTCCTTCGACGATATAGATCTCGCTCTTTGCCGGGTCACGCTCCGAGCAGTCGGCAAGCTTTCCGGGGAGTCCGGAACTTTCAAGAGAACTCTTCCGGCGTGCCATTTCCCGTGCGTTTCTCGCAGCTTCGCGGGCTTTGGATGCCGAGATCGCTTTCTCCACAATGATTTGGAGCACTTTTGGGTTCTCGTCAAAATATTCGGCAAGTGCGGCGTAGACCAGCGAGTCCACAATGCCCTTGACGTTGCTGTTCCCGAGGCGCATCTTGGTCTGCCCCTCGAACTGTGGGTTTGCCATCTTTACTGATATGACGGTAGTGAGTCCTTCACGGACATCCTCGCCACGGAGCACCAGTGTTGCGTTCTCTTTTATGACGCCGTTTCTTTTTGCTATGGTATTGATGGCGCGGGTGAGCGCACTGCGGAACCCTTCGAGATGGGTGCCACCCTCGCGGGTATTGACACTGTTGACGTACGAGTAGATCTTCTCATCGTAGCCGGTGGTGTACTGGAGGGCGAGTTCAACTTCGACTTTGTTCTCCACATCCTTTTTTGAGATATCAATTGGTAACGGGTGGAGGCACTCCACACCTTCGTTTAAATATTTCACGAACTCTGAAAGCCCGCCCGAACAGTACGAGGCGGAATCCCCGCTCCGTTCGTCAGCGATGCGTATGGTGAGCCCGGCGTTCAAAAAGGCGAGCTCACGGAGCCGGTGGGCAAGGAGGTCGTAATCGAATTTTGTTGTCTCAAAGATGGTGGCATCCGGTAAAAACTGGATGCGTGTCCCGGTGATCTGTTTTGCAAATTGTGCAAGGAATCGCTGGCGGTCTTCCCGTTCGATCTCAGCGGGAGTCCGTGCCGGAAGGTCAAGGCGCGTCTGGGCAGTCGGGCTTGCCGGGACTGCGGGATTTTCGGGCATTGCCGGAGTTTGCGGCTGCGAAACAACCGGTTGGCTTGGTCCAGAGGACGAAACGGGTGTCCGGAAAAAGTGTGCCGGCGCTCCGTACCACAGCTGGTAGCGGGCAAGCATCTCATCGAGCGTCTCTTCGCGGGAGAAAATGGGTCCCTGTGGTTTGCCCTGCATAAAGCGCATATCATATAGGTTGCCGTCGCGGAAGACCCGTGCAAAGAGCGTGGTGGAAAGGGCATTTACGACAGATACGCCGACCCCGTGCAGACCGCCGGATACCTGGTACGACTCCTTATCGAATTTTCCACCGGCGTGCAGGACCGTGAGCACGACTTCAAGCGCGCTCTTTTTGTTCTTCTCCATCATGTCGACCGGGATGCCCCGCCCGTTGTCATCGACCGAGAGAGACCCGTCAGATTTGATCACAACGTCAATGAGCGTGCAGAAACCGGCGAGCGCTTCATCAATGGAGTTGTCCACAACTTCATAGACGAGGTGGTGCAGTCCACGGGTGTCAGTACTGCCGATATACATGGCGGGACGCTCGCGAACCGGTGTCAGTCCCTCAAGAACGGTAATATGAGATGCATCGTACGTCTCAGTCAAAGAAAACCTCCTCCGAAAAAACAATACAAAAATTATGAGAAATTATCACAATAATTATTGGTCTTTGAATGACTTAAAGTATCGGAGTGAAAAACGGCTTTGGGTATTTAAAGGAATGATCAGTTACCGGAACTCCCCAATCTCAGCGTCACCAATTCCGAGTTCATGGTCGATCGCTACGACAAGCCGGTTGATGACCGCGATCACATCACGGGCATCCTCCTTGTCCATGGAGCCAGGCTGGTGCCAGATCACCTTTTTCTTTAACATCGTCGTGAGTTCCTCAACAGGCGTCCCTTTGAATTTTTCCGGCAGCACCATCTCACCTACATGATCCCCGGCACCGAACCATGCCTGTTGCGGCGGCAGCGCAAAGTGTTGTGCGATGAGGACGAGGTTCGTCACAAAGCCATGACCGAACTTATTTTCCATGTGTGGATGTGCGTGCCACGAAATCAAAAAGATGCTGGATGCGTCACGCGAAACATTACTCGAAACAGTACGTGAAACCCCATGAACCATGCTGGTTCTGGCACACCAAGATGAAAATCGGATTGCCGAATTTCATGATAACCGCCGATGAGCCGACGATGCACAAACCCATGGCATGAAAACGGCTTGCAGTTTTCATATGAAAATCACCGCACAAGCCACGCCCACGTGGGCACAGCAATGACAAATGCGAGGCTCGTGCACAGGAACACCCATTCAGCCTGCCGCAGCGGTTTTTTTGTGACAAAGATATGGCTGTCCCGCCCGTATCCCCGGCAGAGCATGCTCGTGTAGACCCGCTCGCCCTGCTCGTACGACCGGATGAATATTGTACCTATCGTGTATCCCACCTGTTTGATCCGGTAGCGGTACGGGAGCGCAGGATTGAAGGGATCAAAACACCGGGTGGCAAGCGACTCGTTCACCTTCCGGTAAATGTAGCCGAAGACAAAGAGGTAGCGGATCATCATGCCAAGCGTGAGGGCAAATTCTGCGGGCAGCCCCATCCGCCCGGCGCCTTCAAGCATATCCTGTAGTTTTGTTGTCGAGGACAGGAGGATGATCGCGGATATGCAGACAACAAACTTGACGAGAAGGATGGTGGCAAATTCTACCGATTCTGCATAGATGTGGATGCCAAACGGCAGGTCAATGATGGCATGGAACGTTACGTAATACCGGTTCACAAAGAAGATCTGGAAGAGGATAATGCAGATGCCAAACGGGAGTATGAGGAGAAGCCGTTTGAGGTACACGACAACAGGTAACCGGGAGATCCCCCAGAGAATGGCAAAGAAGATAAAGAAGCACCCGCCCACAAGAAAAACAATGGGGGAATACGGGACGGCAACCATCGCGATGATGAGACTAAAGAGCGCGATGATCTTCACCCGTGCATCGAGCCGGTGGATAAAACTGTCCCGGTATGCAGATTTTTCGATGTAAAAGATCTCTTCGATCATACTACGCCAGATCCTTTTTCGTGGAATACGTTTCCACAAGCGCCCGTTCTGCATCTTCAAATGTGTAAGCCATCGGTACCGGGACGCCCTTTTTCTGGAGGGAGGAGAGGAGTTTTGGGAGTACCGGCACATCGAGCCGGACCGAACGGAGCAGGTCCGGCTGCAAAAAGATCTCCTCCACCGTGCCTTCGGCTACAAAGCACCCTTTGTTCATGACGTACACATAATCAGCGACTTCAGCTACGAGCGAGACATCGTGCGTGGAGAAGATCACGGTCATGCCAAATTTTTTCGAGAGCGAGTTGATGAACGATATAAGGTCAGAGACGCCCTGCGGGTCGAGCCCGGCGGTGGGTTCATCGAGGACGAGCACTTCCGGCTCCATTGCTATAACGCCGGCGATAGCGACCCGTTTCTTCTCGCCGCCACTCAGGTGATGCGGTACCCGGTGCGCAAGCTCTTCGATGCCAACGAGCCGGAGTGCCTCGTGGACCCGGTGGTGGATCGTCTCTTCGTCAAGCCGGAGATTGGTCGGACCGAACGCGACGTCCTGTTCAACGGTCGGCGAAAAGATCTGATCGTCCGCATTCTGGAAGACGATCCCGACGAACTTACGCACCTCCCGTATGTTCTCCTTTGTGATCGGTTCCCCTCGGATCAGGACTGAACCTGAAGAGGGTTTGAAGATCCCGTTGAAACATTTGAAAAGTGTGCTCTTGCCTGCACCGTTCGAGCCGATGACGGCGATGCGGGCGTTTCGCGGCGCTACGAAGTTGAGGTTGTGCAATGCGGTGACATTGCCGGGATAAGTATAGGTGAGTTCGCGGGTTTCGATGAGGTGCATATGAGTGACTCCTGTGAGGGTAATGGAATGGTGAGTATTGGTCAGTTCTTCCGGGCAATAAACCGGCTGACACCAAAGCCAAGGACAAAGAGGATGACAACGCCAAAGACGATGGCAAGGACTTCGCCGGGTTTATCGAGCCCCGGCAGTGTGTAGTTGGTGAAGGGTGCCTGCCAGGAAACTTTGTTTCCAGTCTTTTCTGTGACGGCAACATTCGCTGCTGTCAGCTTCTCGTTGTCAAGGACGGGCGTGTTTGTGCTTTTTGCTCCATAGAGCGAGAGGAAGGTGGCATCGAGCCCGTCGGGATTGGTGGAGGCATAGAACGGAGCAAAGATCGCGATACCAATCGCAATAACGATCCCGGCACCGATGACGACATCCCATGCCTTCCGGGCACCGGTTGGCTTCCCATCACTCACAATGTCTGGACGGGCGAAGAAGATGAGGGAGAGTGCAAACGCAGTGGCGCCACCTTCAATGATCCCGATGATTGCGTGGTAGATGCCCATCGAGATGAGCCCTGCTGTGAGGGGGAATGTTCCGGCAACGGCAAGTTCAACCGCACAGACAATGGCAGGAATGAAGAGTGATGCCCAGCCGGCAACAAACGCGGCACAGAACCGGTTGTGGAAGAGATCGTTCAACGAGCGATAGGTATAGAACCCGAAGAATCCGCCGAGAACACCCATGTTGATGATGTTAGCTCCCATCGCGGTGATGCCGCCATCTCCGAAGAAGATCCCCTGTAGGATCAGTACGAGCGTGAGGATGAAGACGGCAGCAAACGGGGAACCGAGAACGATCGCGGCAAGCGCAGCGCCAACGACATGCCCGCTCACGCCACCCGGCACGATGGCGATGGGGAGCGCCATGTTCATTGTCTGGATGGCGAAGATACCGGCAGCCAGCACAGCGACGAGCGGTACTTTCTCGTCGCTCATCTCCCGTCGTGCCCATCGGAGCGAGAGTGCGATAAAGACAAGCGCGATGATCCAGTACACGAGTGACTGTGAGATGGGAAGAAAACCGTCCGGAATATGCATGAAACTGCCTGCCAGTGTAATACGATTTCAAAATTATGTAGCATCGAGTAGTTATAATATTTTGTTATTTGTTATCAGGTTTAACGAAAATAAAAAATCATCAGAAAATTTTGGTAGACATGAATCGTTTTGCTGGTAACTTGTCGAGCATCCTGCAAAAACAATTTCTTCCTTATTAATGATGGGCGTAGTGTGGTTGGGTCTCTTCACCGGATGCAATATCGAGAAATTTTTTGAAAAGCGGTACCCTCTGCCCCCCAGTCCGGTTTTTAGTGCAGAACCCCCCGATTTTCAGGTATTTTCCAACGCCCGCGCCGCGCTGTTTTAGCACAAAAAAACCATTATACGCGCTCATTTTCCATGACATTTCCTAAAATGATTTCGAAAATGTTCGGAGCTTCCCTCCCTTAATATATCACAAAATAATCCTGACATATACAATGTTCAAAGAGATCATCGTACGACCAAGTGCAAATTGCGATTATCTGGGAAATAAAATCTTACAATTATGAATAAGTCATCAATTCCTTATCCTAATAGATTCATATTCCGGGAAAAAATAATTTTAACGCTGCTAAAAATTTTCATGAGGTTATAATAAAATATCGAATGAAAATTTTTTATGATGTGACACTCTTTGGCACACCAACTATGCGACTCCTGAACTCATCAACAGTTGTCGCAATTTCGGGAGGACTTCGGCTGCATATCGCCTTCCTCCTCGCAGGTCTCGCCATAAGAATACCGGTATACTGCGCATGTGTTTTGATCATTTACTCGACATACACATTAGATCGTGCACTTGACTGTAAGGAAGATGCAATAAATAAAACTGAACTATGCGGAGCAGATAAAAAAACCGGGATTATTGCATGCATCGTATCATTTCTTTTAGGTACGTTCGTTCTTGCACTGGACGGAATATACTTCGCACCGTTTTTTCCTTTCATCGTAGGTTACTTCTATACCCATGGTGTCCGGATCGGGTCGTATACCTTCAAACTCAAAGCAAGTGCCGGTGTAAAAAATATTATCATCGGCATTACTTGGGGAGGAACAATTGCTCTCATCGTAAGCCAATGGTGCAGTAATGTTGTGACAGTTGGGATAATTTTTTTGTTCTTTGCAATGAAAATATTCGTAACTTCGTGTGTGAACGATTTTAAGGATGTCAAAGGAGATATGGCTGCAGGTATCATGACCTTACCCGCCTGCCTCGGGGAAAATTTAACAAAAAAAGTCCTGATCCTGATCCTTTTAGGAATGCATTGCATTATGGTGTACTCGTTGCTTGTCGGGATTATCAGAAATGAATGGATTATATTAATGTGTGGGTTGATCATCACCATCGCATTTCTGATGGTGTATTCATCATCATTTGAAAATAGCCCCCGGTTTATTTGTCGAAAGTTGAGGGAATTGGTTATCAGTTGGGAATCTGTCCTTTCATTGACACTCCGGGCGTGTATTTCCAGTTAAGATAGAGTCTCAACTTTTTCCGACTGTTTCAGGTAATACGAAAAGATACGTTCTCCCAACAGAAGAGCTGAAGGATCATTACTGACCACATCATTTTTAGAATCAAATACTCCGTTATTATAGAATAATGAGATCGAAAAAAACGAGTCTGTGACAGTAAAAGAGAATTTTATATCTTTTTTAGATACATAGACGCTTGATGTTTTTAATTTCAGTCCTTCTTTGAGTGCTTCAGGATATTTTTCTTTCATAATTTTAAATACCCCGGGGGTTAAAATCAAGGTTGCTTCTACGCCCTTTTTGGCAAGATTTAAGAAAAAATTCGGATACCGGGGATGTATCGTATGGGATATGCCTTTTATGGTTTTTGATTGGGAGATATTGTTGAGAAACGTGTTTATATCAAAAATTTCTTCATCGGAATTTTCAATGATCCGATAATTTCCGAGATCCCTGATATCGAGAAGGATTTCATAGGGTAACACATCGAGATTATGGTCGTGCCAGAATTTTTTATTTTTATCAAAAATATCCATTGTTCTGATAAGGGGTACCATGTGTTCAGTAAGTACCTTCCCCATCGGAGTAAGAGAGAATTTTTTGCCATCTCGTTCTATTAAGTGTTCTTCTTCGAGAATTTTTACCTGGGGGAGCATACCGGTAGACGTAACCTTGAGTATGCGTTTGATTTCATCCCATTCCTTTGGTCCGCTGTCCAGGAGAATCAGGAGATTCCGTCTTTTATCGGATGCCGAGATGACGCTCAGAAGATCGCTCATTTTCTTACCGGCTTTTGTTATCGTATGATTGTTATCAGGTAATAAAAAACCTGCTTAATTAGTATTTTTAATTTCCTTATCTGATGATCTAGAAAACGATTGCCTGTTATCCACTAGATTCCGATCTGTCGCATATATTCCAATTTCAGGATTAGAGTTAATGACAACAGGGAAATCCAGTCTGGCAGTGAACATCAACGATGCAGTGAATAAAAAATTCAGACGATAACAGGAGATAAATAACCGGAAAATTCCCATAGTGCATCCGGAAATCCCTAGCCGTAAATGACTGCGGGAAGTGAAAGATCGGTAAGTCAAATCCGAAAAGCCCAATAAAATCCTTCCTGACCGGGCTGCATCAGACACATTTGGTTATAATGGCGTTAAAATTTTTAATGCTGTTAAAATCTTACAGACGGGTAATAATATACTATTACCCCTCGGATATGGTGTATAGTGTGTGATTTACCATCAAGATAGTCATCACATCCGAAATAAATCACACACTTTCCGTAATGGTGTACCATCATGCAGAAATTGAGAACCGCTAAGACCGTTGGAAAAAATCCGACAGTCAGGATTTTCATGCGGTCTTTCTTTTTGAATGTGACGCAAGGGATTTTACAGAAGAATTATCCAGCGAATCCACGACCCACGATGCATTCCACCCTGTCCTGGCAGACACGAGCAAAGTTGGTGTACGTATGTACTGGTTAATACATCACGGGGAACCGGCAAGGATGTGTAAGGTAACGGTATGACTACTACAACTGAACCGAGAAAAAGTGTTGGAGGCAAAACCGTTGAACCCGTATCACCGGATACAGATCTTTCAAACGACATTCTGGCAAACCTGGGCACAATCATCAAAGCGTCTTCGACTCCCCAGTTTTTGATCGACCGGAACCACCGTATCATTGCCTGGAACAGGGCGCTGGAAGAACTCACCGGGATCAAAGAGGTGGACATTGTCGGTACAACGCAGCACTGGAAGGCGTTCTACGGTGTAAAGCAGCTATGCCTCGCTGATATTCTGGTGGATGAATCATCCGGGGATCTGCCAGCAGGGTACAAGCACAAATGTGTCGGGTCTGTGCGTGCTGATGAGACTTACGAAGCCACCGATATCTTCCCGCACTTGGGATATGGGGAAAAATGGCTGCATTTTACCGCAGTACCGATAAGGGACAGCAACGGTACGGTCATCGGGTCTGTTGAAAGTCTGGAAGACGTTACCGAACAGAAACTGCTGGAGCGTGCGTTAAAACTCTCCAACAAAAAGCTCCATCTCATGAATAGCGTTGCATGGCATGAGATCGAGAATAAGATTACTGGTGTACGCGGGTATGTTGAACTTTCAAAAATGATGGTAAAAGACGAGACAGCTCTGAAGTATTTCGAAGCGGAAGAGAATATCCTTAAACAGGTTCATGAGCTGCTCGAGTACACGATGGACTACCAGAAGATAGGTGCCCTTCCTCTCCGGTGGGTGAATGTCAGGGATACTATCCGTTCCATCGTGTCTCTGATGGATATCGATTCGCTGTGCATGGATCTTGACGTGGATGCACTGGAACTGTTCGGTGACCCGACACTTGAGATAATGTTTTCTTTTCTTGTGGATAATACCCTTAAAAATGGGAAAACTGCACCTGAAATCCGGATCAGTTCCGCTGAGATACCGGAAGGTCTCCAGCTCACGTATGAGAATAATAGTGCCGGCATTCCCTACAGCAGGAAAAAAAATCTGTTTACTGAAAAAATTGTTAAGTTCGATAATTTTTGTATGAAGTTTGTACATGATATTCTCGAATTTTCTGGTATGAGTATCAAAGAAACCGGCGACCCCGACAAGGGTATACGGTTCGAGATACTAGTGCCGAAGGGGATGTATCGGTTCACGAAAAACCCATAGGGTACCCCGAAAAAACGTACATAATTCCCTCCGTGACACATCCATACCGCAGTATGAAAACGGCGCAAGACGTCATCACACAAAAGTTGGAGAGAGCCCAAACATTATTCTTCACGAGAGCCCATACAAATGGATATGGAGATCGGCAACGGTCTGGACCTTTCGCCTAAAAAGGTCGCATATCTCAAGTATATCTTCGAACAGGGTGTGACGGTAAAGACAAACGATCTCGCATCGCACTTCGCGGTCGACCCGTCCACCATCACAAAGACGATGGGAGAACTCACCGGAGCCGGACTTCTCGCGCACCAACCATACCATGGCGTCTCACTCTCCCGACGCGGAAAACAATATGCAGAATTTCTCGTCAAACGCCACCGCATCCTCAGCCTTGCCCTTACCCACTACGGGCTCTCGCACGATGAAGCGTGCCGGGAAGTCTCGCGCTTCGAGAGCCTCGTCTCCAAGGGGACAATCGACACGATGTGCCGCGCGATGGGACACCCGCATGCCGGCATATGCGGGGAGATCACCCACGATACCGGGTGCATGGAGACCATTCACGATGCAGGGAATTCAACGGACAGCCGGATATGAAAAATAGCGGAACCATCTTGGCGCAGGAACATTGCACACATGAAACTGATCATGACACCCTGCAACATCACCTTCCGGGAAGTATCGGGTATCGAATGAAGTGCAGCATGAATCGTTCTCAAAATAATTCATATGGGATACCTGTATCCACAATGACCGGACCATTGTCAGAATAGAAAACGGAGCATCCATGAGCACTGCCACATTCTCAAACCACATCCCGGACCTTGACCTGATCACATCATACGCTGAACGACAGGACACGGTATTCTCGCGGGTGAGCCCCTGGACAAAATGCGGGGCGCTTGTCCTCGTTATCCTGCTTGTCGTCGTCTCCCGCAACATTACTGTCATCATCGGGCTTTACTGTGCAGTCCTCGCCCTCTACTGGCTTGCACGCCTCCCTTTACGGCGACTCTTCGCATGGTACGCACTGCCGCTCATCTTTGTCATCTCCCTTGTCGGAATCATGGCATGGAGCGAACCCGGCATGCCCCTCTTTACGATTCCAGTTCCGGGATTTCCTCTCACGCTTACCGACAATGGTGCCCTCCTTGTCTGCACCCTTCTCTTAAAGGCGCTCATATCAATCACGTACTCCCTCTTCTTTCTGATGACCACCCGGTACCAGCACCTTTCGGGCATCATCTCCCGTATCTTCCCCTCACCTATCGACCAGATATTCCTGTTAGCCTACCGTTCGCTGTTTCTGACACTGGAGATGACCGGCGCGATGCTAAAAGCGGTCAGTTCCCGTGGCGGCGGGATCATTCATAGTATACGGGTCCAGGGCAGGATCTTTGCCGGCGTTTTTGCGCTTGTATTCATCCGTTCTTTTGACCGGGCGGAACGGGTGGAGAAGGCGATGGTGGCGCGGGGATACAACGGCACGTACCGTCTTGCAAACCCGGTGCCGCGTCCCGCGACTCTCGAGTACTGCTTCCTGTCGGTATTCGCGCTTGTAGTAGTGGCAAGTGTATGGCTTGGTAAGATTACCGGAGGAGGATGAACAATGACCATCAGCCATAGAGATCCAAACGCACCGCACTGCCCTGCGTACAACAAGGAACGGGAACTGATCCATGTCGACTGCGCAAGCCACTGCTACCCGGACGGGAGCGTCGGTATTCATGACATGTGCTTCTATGTTAAAAAAGACGAGATTGTTGCCTTGTGTGGACCGAACGGTTCAGGCAAATCGACACTCATCGAGCACTTAAACGGTCTTCTGACGCCAAACAAAGGGGCTATCTGGGTGAATGGCAGGTTGATCTCAGTAGGGGAGAAGACCGATCTCTGGAAGGAAGTCGGGGTCGTCTTCCAGCGATCGGATGACCAGCTCTTCGCGCCAACAGTCCTTGACGATGTGATGTTCGGACCACTCAATCTCGGCATGACCCCGGAAAAAGCACAAGCTGCCGCACTTGCCGCACTTGAATCAGTTGGCGCGGCGGATCTTCGGGAACGGTTGCCCAACTATCTTTCCGGGGGGCAGAAACGGCTGGTCTCAATCGCCGGTATCCTCGCGATGAAACCTCTCGTGATCGCGTTTGATGAACCCACCTCCGATCTTGACCCGGTACATGCCGGGATCATCGAACACCTGATCACGGATCTCCGCGAACGGTTCCGGATCAGTGCAGTCATTGCCACCCACGATCTCGATCTTGCCGCCCGGATCGCTGACCGCGTCTGCCTCGTGAAGAACGGGTCCGTCTTTGCCGAAGGAGAACCACGGGAGATCTTCTATGACATCGCACTGATCCACGAGGCAGGGCTGGAACCGCCTCAGATCGTGAAGGTCTATCTTGAGTATTGCCGCGTGCACGGCAGGGAGCCGGATGCCCGCCCGGTCCGGATGGATGAACTGATGGCGGCAATCCGGTAGTGCGGGCAAAAAATTTCCCGGTCGTTCCTGTAAAAGTTTGGAGGCTCTCCAAATTTTGCACAACCTTCATATTTTCGCCCGGCAATGTATGCGTAAAACAGGGACGCAGCGGATCGTTTTGTCCCGGGAATTCACGTAATGGCACATATTCATCTCCAGGACGGATCGTTCTCCCTATTCTGGGTAATCGTCTGGTGGCTTGCAACAATTATTATCACTGCCACCGCTGTGTTCTGGCTCCGGAACAAAAAGAAGATCGAGCCCCGCACGCTCACCATCGCCGCGTTCTGCACCGCTGCAATGTTTGTGATCTTTCTTGTTGAGATCCCCATTGCCGGTGGTGTCCATCTCAGCCTGACACCCTTTGTCGGTATCCTTGTCGGTCCCGCCATTGGTGCATGTGTCGTCCTCATCGTC
>JAPKXU010000086.1 GCA_026394655.1 Methanoregula sp.
TACGGGGATCCTAAATCTGGAGAAGAACCAATAAAAATATCACCGGAATATCTCTGGAAAGATAGAAGAAAAATGGCTCTTCGACAAAGAGTGTGGGTTGAATTGAACGATAAATTCTCACACTTGATTACATGAATTACTTCACCCAAATACTATCGGCATGGTGTCTCGACAGCGTATAATGCGAGAATACAATGTCTTGCAAATATTTTGGAGGGCTCCCCGGATCAGGGTCTCTCCGGGGCACGGCGGGGCAAGAAAATTTTTCGCAACGCTAGAGACCTAAGCGATTGGCACACTTAAAAAAAGAAAAGGGCTGTACCTCCAAATGGTAGACGTCAAAAACTCCTTGCCCAGGCGCGACCCGCATCAGCGGGGGGGAACTATCCTCAAGAGGGATATGATTGCACTCTACACCTACATATCGATTATCCGAAACTTATCCATAGCAAATGACGAAGAACCAGAAAAATGATCTGTAATCCCTGATCTTCTCCAGATTTTTATATTATTGAGACACAGGGGGTCCATTTATACATCCCGTATGCGAGCCGAAGCACAAAACCAACAACCAAAACTGACGCCGAGAAGATCCCAATTTTCACCCACTGTTCAAGCGAGAGCGGAACGGTGGCAAAGACGCTGCCCCCGTACTGAACGATGAGGATTTGGATAACAACAACAAAGCCCATGACCAAAAAAAATGTCGGATTCCCACGGAAGAACACCGGCATTTTGCCATCAAGCGCCCGACAGTTGATCCCATTCCAGACCGCAGCGAGAATGAATGCGGCAAAGAAGACCGTGCTTACCTCTGCGGGTGTTTCGCCGCCAAGAAATCCGGTCCCAATCTGGAGGAGACCAAATGTTATGAGGAACAGACCGGTGACGATGATGGAGAGCCACATGAATCGGGTGACAATCTTCGCGTCCTGTGAGATGGGTTTATGATTCATCAGGTCCCGGTGCGGGGCTTCTGAACACAGGGCAAACGCCGCGAGGGTATCCATGATGATGTTGATCCAGAGGATCTGGATAATCGTGAATGGTTCAGGATACCCAAGGAGCGGTGTGATGAAGACGAGGATGCAGGCACAGAAGTTGATCGTGAGCTGGAAAAGAACAAACCGCTGGATGTTCTCGTAGAGCGATCTACCCCACCAGACTGCGCTGGTGATTGAAGCGAACGAATCATCTAATAAGATGATATCACTTGCTTCACGGGCTACTTCTGTTCCCGCTATTCCCATTGCAAGCCCGACATTCGCGTGCTTGAGCGCGGGCGCATCGTTGGTGCCGTCACCGGTCACGGCAACAACTGCACCAGTATTCTGGAGAGCTTTGACGAGGAGTAGCTTGTCCATCGGTTCTGCCCGTGCCATTACATCAAGCGTGCGTACCGCCTTGACCTGTTCATCCTCCGGGAGCGCCCGGAATACGGCACCGTTTATAACCCCCCCACCTTGCAGGATCCCGGATTCCTGTGCGATTGCCCGTGCGGTCTCGGGATTATCCCCGGTGACCATCCGGATTTTAATACCTGCACGCTGGCAGGTAGCGACCGATTCCGCGATATTGTCCCGGAGATGATCGCGTATCCCGACAAACCCGTCCCACGTCAATCCCGTTTCGCTGTCGTCACCGTTTATGATCTCCTTGTGGGCGAATGCAAGTGTCCGCATCGCACGTGCCGCAAGGACGCTGACGCCATCGAGCATGGGCTTGTCGGTGCAAAGCGAAGCAAGGATCTCCGGCGCTCCCTTGACGAGAAGCCAGTTTCTCCCATCCATGTGGATAATGGTTGACATCCGCTTCCGGTTGCCGTCAAAGAGGTATTGCCGGGTCACATGTGTCTCTGCCCGGATATTCATGTAATCGAGTCTGTACTCGCGAAGCCAGCGGAGAAGGGCACCTTCAGTCGAATTCCCGATGACAATGATTCTTCCCGCCCGGTCTTCAAGATGTGCAGTGCCATTCACCGCTGCATTGAGCGTGATCCATTCCCCGTCAGTCTGCGGGAGGTTTACAGTGTGCACGGGATTTCCCGCCGGTGACTCGACAACTTCCATCTGGTTCTTTGTCAGCGTACCGGTCTTGTCGGTACAGATTGTTGTGGCGGACCCAATCGTTTCACACGCAATGAGCCGGCGGACGAGACAGTTCGCCCGGGTCATCTTCCGCATCGCAAGTGAGAGCGAGAGTGTGACACTCATGGGCAATCCTTCGGGAACAGCAGCAACGACAACGACGACAGCGAGCATGAAGTAATGGAGGATATTATTTGCCGTATCGAGGTTGAAACCTGTGACCTCCCCCACCATGAAACCCCGTATGAGAAGGGTACTGCAGATGAGGATCGCCATTATGTACCCGAACTTGCTGATCACACGGGCAAGCGCGTCCAGTTTCTGCTCAAGTGGCGTCGGAGTGGCATGGTCGATTCCGAGAGATGCAGCGATTACACCCATCTGGGCAGAGTCCCCGACAGCGGCTGCAATCATCTGTCCTTTGCCCGCAGTGACGAACGTCCCTTTCAGGATTTTATCGATCGCTCCTTTGGTCACGGGCTCCGTCTCACCAGTGAATGCGGATTCATCGCTGCAAAGTTCATCGGATGAAATCATCCAGCCATCGGCCGGAACAGCGTCTCCGGCTTCGAGGAGTATGAGATCCCCAACAACAATATCCCGGGAGGGAACTGATACGGCATGACCGTCACGGATCACCTTTATCCCGACATCATCCCGGTGGGCATTCAATACATCGAACTCCCGGCTGCTCCGGTACTCATTGAAAAACGCGATACCAGTAGCGAGAAAAACAGCAATGATGATCCCGATAGTGTCCAGAAGACCACTCCCCTTGAAGATGGAGACTACCATTGATATCCCAACAGCAATGAGCAGGATCCGGATGATAGGGTCGTCGAACTTCTGGAGATACTGCCTCCAGAGCGGTTCCCGTACCGGGGGTGTCATCACATTCGCGCCAAAATTCTTTCGGAGTTCAATGATCTGGGATGTCTTCAGTCCGCTATGTCCGACAAGCTGGCGGAGTTCATCAAAAGTCAGCATATGTTCAGAATCCTGTGACGATTGAAAATCGCAATTATGAATATATTATGTGAATATAAGGAATTATAAGTGCTCATGTGATAGCTATCGACACGGGAGGATTTCGAAAAACCCCATTTTTGGATGAGATCTCATTCAAAACATTGTCGTGAATAAGTGAGTTGAATCTGCATTTCATACAGTTAATCGAAATCCTCATTGATAGAAAGGATAGTCCTGACAGAATTGCTTAAAATGAATACCATAGAATGAGCCTGGCATAGATCTGGTGTTTAAAAAGAAATGGGGACTGACGGTAAAAGCAGTGATCATCATGATCATCTCCCTTATGCTACAGGACGATCATAAATGGGGGTTTTGGGGTGAGTCCCCACTCAACATGCTGCATCGAGAACCAATCTATCCCCCCCGATCTAAAAAAGAGCCAGAAAAAATGGCATCTCTTAATAAGAAACACATGAGAAACCGGGAGGTTTACGATCGGCAGGCACCAGCTGGCGCCCAGTACGGCACGATATTATTGTTGACGGGAAGACTAGCCGTTTCAACCATCGGATAACCGGACAATACGCCACAATAGTTGTGCCATATTTGTTGCATG
>JAPKXU010000088.1 GCA_026394655.1 Methanoregula sp.
GGATCTCATTCGTCCTTCAATCTTTAAGGAAACGACCGGGGCATCAACCAGTTCGGCAAGATGTGTGTATGTGGCAAGATCCTTTGGGGAGAGAAGATAGTGATCAGCAAGGGGAAGGGTGCGGAGGTTAATCGGGCGCCCATAGGTATCCTGCTCCCCGGAAACCATCCGGTACTGTCTCCGGCAGGGTTGGGCGCACATGCCCCGGTTGCCGCTCCTTCCGCCAATAACTGAAGAGAGGAGACATTGACCGGAGTAACTGTAACAGAGCGCTCCATGCACAAACACTTCGAGCCCGATTCCTTTGTGCTGGACCTCGCGGGCGATCGCACTCACTTCCGTAAGCGGCAGTTCCCGCGCCAGAACGACACGGGAGAACCCGTGCTCCGCTGCCCATTGTACTCCGTCTGCGGAATGGATGGTCAACTGGGTGGAGGCGTGGAGGGGGAGTGCCGGTACAATTTCGCGGGCGAGGGATGCGACGCCGATATCCTGCACAAGGACAGCGTCAGTCCCGATTGAGTAGAGCCAGACGAGATACTCCGCGACACCGGCAAGTTCACGGTCGTGGATGAGTGTATTCACTGTTACATAGACACGGACGCCCCGTGCATGGGCATACTGGATACTCTCTGCGATCTCTGCATCAGAAAAATTTTTAGCAAATTTCCGGGCGCCAAACAGCCTGCCGGAGAGATAGACCGCATCTGCACCCGCGGAAACTGCGGCACGGAACGCTTCCGGCGACCCGGCAGGTGCAAGGAGTTCCGGGAGTGGCTTTCCTGTGAAAACGGCTTTCGCCGTTTTCATTTCGTTGTATGCTTGTGACCCGCGGGTATCATGTTTGATTTCATTCAGCGAAGGTGTAGGTGTCTTCATGATTGGTCGGGGGCTTCACATAAGAAACCATGATTTCTCAGTGAAATGAGGGCACAAGCCCGCGTGACACATTGTCTGAATGCTCTTACAAAGCGTTGACAGTGAAAGCCGGATTTAGTATTTTCCATGTCTGTGATACTGATTTGGCACAAACAGGCATAAACAGGTATCTTCACAGGAGGTATTGTCGTGCTTATTTGCGGATTATCCGGGATTAATGATCTTGATGGACGGGAATCTCCACCATGCTGATGCAGGTCGATAATCAGATTGATGAGAGCGGGAAGCGATGAACAGATGATTGTAGTTCGCAAGCACGGGATCGTATCTGGACCGGATTAGGATCGGATTAATTTTGGATTTATCTCATAAAACCTGTCGCTTTGAAAGGATAATTTTTGTGGACAGCCCGCTAAAAGATCATTACGATGAAGATCGTTGCCTCGATCACGGATGCCTGCCAGGCGGTTGCTGCACGGGATGCCGGTGCAGATTTGATCGAGTGTCGTCTTGACCTGATGGCAGGGAATTGTGTTGCACAGGTGAGAGCGTGCCGCGAGCAGGTAACACTGCCAATCATCGCGACGCTCCGTTCCGGTGAGGAGGGTGGCAGGTATTTCGGGAATGCTGTGGATTGGTTTGACAAAATTCAACCAGTGCTCCCGTTTGTCGAGTATGTCGATGTCGAGCAGCGGTTCGCTATGCACGCAGCGTCAATCAGGGAAGCAAAAAAGACAATCATAGCCTCGCACCATGCCGCGCAGCAGATCGCGCTCCCGGACCTTTTCATGCTGGAACGTGAACTCCGGGTATATGGCGATATCCCCAAAATAATTATTACGCCTTCGTGCGCAGAAGATATTGTTGACCTGCTCGCATTCACCTGCGCAGCCAAAAAACCGGTCTGCACCGGTGTAATGGGCTCATCATTCCGGTATGCCCGTGTGATGCTCCCCTTCTTTGGCTCCGAACTGGTGTACTGTCATGTCGGTTCAGCAACCGCTACCGGGCAATACTCAGTTGAAGAATTTGTGGAACTGATGAGACGAATGCAGGCAACCGATTAATCCCAGATTCGGATGAAATATTCGAAAATATTGTTATTCTCACTTCTTAAAATGCAGGCTCACTTTGTGGACGATGATCTCCGCTTTTTGGATCAGTTCGTCCGGGATCTCTGCAATACCATACTCCATCCGGTTGCGGAGCTGTTCAGACAGTTCCATTGCATCAGCTTTCACGTCACCCTCCGCGTACGTAGCGAGATCTGACACGTATTTGTACGCGGCGGCAATATCTCCTGTCAACAGGTTGATCATCACCAAATCCCCGCAATAGAATGCTGACTTACGGAAGTCATTGGTACTCACGCTCATCGTGAGTTGCTCCGCATAATTTTTCCGGAGAAGGAGCCCCAGTGATTTCTGGAGTTCGAGCACCGACAGGTACCGCTTTGCCGGATCCTTCTCCAGACATTTCAGGATAACCGGCTCGATCTGCACTGCGCCGGGATTGATCTCACTTGGGCGCCGGGGATCTTTTGTGGCGATGTTGACCGCTACCTCAACAACACTGTCTCCCCGGAATGGCAGTTCACCGGTAGTGAGTTCGTACAGGATCACCCCGAGCTGCCAGATGTCTGTCCGTTCATCCTTCGGTCTGTTGTTCAGCTGTTCCGGAGATGCATAGTATGGTGTAAATGACGCGGTGGTTGTTGACGATAAATCCGAAATGACTTTTGATAATCCCCAGTCCGAGATCTT
>JAPKXU010000313.1 GCA_026394655.1 Methanoregula sp.
GTAACGGGTAAAATAATTACGTCGGCATCATCGACCAGTTTGCATACCTCAGAAATACCTTCCCGGTAGGCGATTACCGCGTTGGTATCTAACGCTAATTTACCAACTACCTTCAATCTTTTCGAACTCCTCATCAATGCATTTCTGCATTGCCTGTGCATCGTCATGGGTTATTGTTCCCGCTAAATTTCGAAGTTGTTTTTTATCTGGACGTCGGGAGAATATCGCTACCATCCTCTCATGCTCTTCTATCCCTTCAACATGTCCAAGAGGTTTAAAAACATTATTTTCATACACAACTTCAATCGCCTTAGTCATAATTACCCAATCCACCTGAAGGTGATTATCATTACCTTGATATTTTACAGCAAATAACTTATTGGTTCAGAACTGGGCATCGATATTATACAGTGCCCGGTACTAAATCCGTGCCATTGTACGCCTCTCTCGTGAAACTCCGATTAAAAAAAAACACCGATATCGAATCTTCGCGTGCATTTCCCTAGATATCGTTGTTGTGACCGGAACGAACAGGGTTTAAATCCCGGTTGCCGAGATGGCTGCTTTATTAACGGTCATTTACCAGCAAACCCCCTCATAAACCGCCGCTTCCTTCCGGGCTTTCTCCAACCGTCGACCGTCAATCACCAGCTTCCCGTGATAGTCGAGATCCTCGAACTCCTTCCATTCAGTCACGATCAGCACGGCATCCGCGTTGAGAACGTCCTGTGCATCGTTCGTATACGAGATATCGGGGAACAGTCTCTTGAAATTATCGATCGCCACCGGATCATATGCGATAATCGTTGCCCCCTCTTTTTGTAAAGCTTCGATAACCGGTATCGCCCGGCTCTCCCGCACATCATCGCTGTCCGGTTTGAAGGCAAGCCCGAGAATACCGATTGTCTTTCCCGTGATATACATATGACGTTTCAAAAGCTCGATCATCTTTTCTGGCTGATCTTCATTCGTTTCAATTACTGCAGTCAGGATCTGCGGTTCGACACCCAGCGTCCGTGCATGAGCGATCAGTGCCCGGACATCCTTCGGGAAGCACGAACCCCCGAAACCAATACCGGACCGGAAGAAGTGCGGACTGATCCGGGCATCCAGCCCAACCCCCCGGAACACATCATAACTGTCGATACCCATCTTTTTACAAAGGTTTCCGATCTCATTTGCAAAACTGATCTTCGTTGCAAGGAATGCATTGCTCGTGTATTTGATCATCTCGGATGTTCGGATTGTTGTGGCATAGATGGGTACATTGAGCGGCGTGTAAAGCTCTTCAAGAACTGACCGGGATTTTAAGTCATTTGTCCCGATAACAACCCGATCGGTATGAAAAAAATCGGCAACTGCACTTCCTTCTTTCAGGAACTCCGGGTTTGAAGCAATGCCAAAATCCACAAACACTTTTTTTGCGGATTCTTTCTCCAGGATGGGGATGACAAGTGTTTCGGATGTCCCGGGAAGCACGGTACTTTTCACGATAATCGTATGATACCCATCATCAGAAGCCAGACTTTTCCCGATCGAGTGGGAAACTGCCCGAACCTGATCCAGATCGATCGATCCATCGTCATTCGACGGCGTTCCGACGCAGATAAACGTAAGGGCTGTCTTACAGATTGCATCCGGTAAATCGATCGTTGTTGTAATCTTTGACAGGTTTTTTTCCAGGAGTTGATCCAATCCCGGTTCATAAATGGGACTCTTTCCCGATTGGATCAGATCCAGTTTTTTCGTATCTCTCCCGACAAAAATAATGTCATGTCCAAGCTCTGCAAGACACGCGCCGGTGACAGCGCCGACATATCCCGTTCCGATAATTGAGATTTTCATCACAGCCAACCCGGAACAACCCTGATTATCTGATTCACTCATCGGAACGATTAACGTACCACTCCACCGTCCGCCTGAGCCCCACATCGAACGGCACCTTCGCCACAAACCCGAATTCCTTTTCCGCCCGTGAAGTAACAAGGCATCGGCGGGGTTGACCATCCGGTTTGCTCGTATCCCAGTGGATGTTACCCGTATAGCCAGTATACTTCTGGATAATTTTCACCAGCTCTTTAATCGAGATTTCCTGTCCTGCTCCCAGATTCACAGGTTCGGGTTTGTTATAGCGTTCGGTGGCAAGGACAATCGCACGGGCTGCATCCTCGACATAGAGAAATTCGCGGGATGCATTGCCCGTTCCCCAGATTTCGACAACCGGTCTCTTCTCCTGCACAGCCTCAACAAACTTTTTGATGAGTGCCGGGATAACGTGGGAACTCTCGGGATTAAAATTATCCCGCGGACCGTAGAGATTCACCGGTAGGAGATAGATGGCATTGAACCCGTACTGCTGGCGGTATGCCTGCGCCTGGACAAGAAGCATCTTCTTTGCAAGACCGTACGGGGCGTTTGTCTCTTCCGGATACCCGTTCCAGAGTTCATCCTCGCTGAATGGAACGGGGGTGAACTTCGGGTAAGCGCACACTGTCCCGATGATCACACACTTCTCCACACCCTCCTGCCGGGCTGCCTCGATCAGCTGGATACCCATCATCGCATTATCATAAAAGAGCCCCCCGGGATACTTCTGGTTGAACCCGATACCCCCGACTTTTCCCGCGAGATGGATAACGATATCCTTGCCCTTTACCGCTTTGACACAGTTTTCCCATTTCCTGAGGTCGAGATCCCTGCTCCGGGGAATATACAAGTAGTCCTTGTTGATCCCCTTCTGCCCTAACTGCTCAACAATATGAGAACCAAGAAACCCGGCGCCGCCGGTGAGAAGAATCTGCTTGCCGTCCCAGAATGTCATGCTATATTCTCTATAATGCTATCAAATATTGTATAGGTATTGTTTTTGTATCGAAGGGAAGAGATATCAAATCTTTCCCGGGCGAGAGAGTTATACATCAATGCCAATACACCTTGCAATTTCCGATAAGACATCCCCGACCTCTCCGCTGCAACCTTATCAATCATCCCCCGCATGTCAATGAGAACAGGGTGATCATTCATCAACCACCCATGCGGCAATGACGCTTCTCCGGGGATATGCCGCATGTCAATGAGAACAGGGTGATCATTCATCAACCCTCGGATATCCTGCACAGTCATCTCCTTAAACTGTTTATGCACCACTGCAATTATTACTGCATCCCTCTTTTTATCCAGCTTCGGCAACGGCTTCGCACCAAAATTCACAATCACCGATTCAGGAAGCAGAGGATCATACCCGTATACGTCCACATCATATTCCTTGAGCTCGTGCACCATCTTCTCGACCGGCGACTCCCGGATATCCGCAACATCCTCTTTGTACTTCAGACCCATGATAAGGATATTCGAACCCTTGATGGTCTTTCCGACCTTGTTCAACCCCTTGACCGCCATCTCGGCAACGTACTCCGGCATCGAGTCGTTGATGGCAAACCGTGTGAGTTTTGCAGATTCTAAAACGGAGTCCGGGACAGAAATGTTATGGGTTAAAAGTACGGTTATGAGCGCTGCAAGGTCGTGGACATACGGGAAATTGATATTATTAGCGATACATGAGGTCGTTGCATTCAACTCATCGTTTTTTTTCTGATCACGGCGGTTACCTATAGTCCTGATATGCCAGGAAACATCCTCTGCAAGCGGCTGACCGACATACCCGAGACCCACCACACAAACCGTTTTTCCATTTACTGGTTTTTGTACCATGCAAT
>JAPKXU010000111.1 GCA_026394655.1 Methanoregula sp.
AACTGCGCGATCTCCTCCCAGAACGATCCGGTGAGGCTGATGTGCAGGAGGTAGGCGGGGATATCGTTGACTAGTGCACTGATGGAAGCGAGTTCCATGGTGCAGAGCGGTTCGAACTCCCTGGGAGTCCATCCCATCAGTCCCGGCATCCCCATGACTTGGTGAACGGATTCCATCAGGTATGCAGCCGCATCCCCGGTGTTCATCGGTTCTGCACGGTCTTCCTGGGACTGGATGAGGAAAAAGATCGCTGCAAGCGGTACCGCTCGTTCCACGTCCCAGCTGCCACCGCTCCCGTTGTCAAAGAAACGGCTCCACGTGGGCCACGGATGCGCAAAATAGTTCCCGGCACCATCCCTCACCACTAGCGTAGCGTCATCGCTGAGCGAATGCCACGGCAGAGGGAGCCGGTTACTGGCGGTAGTCTTGCCCGTCCCCCCAGGAGCTGCGAGGATGATCCCGAGCCCGTCACGTTCCGCAAGCGCCCCGTGGATGAGTAACCCGCCCGCAGGGATGGTGCCAATGGCGATAGTCTTCGCAAGGTCCATCATCTGGATTGCCAGCATCGCGCCATCAGTTCCGGGCGGCAGGATACAGACAAGGGGGATCCCGTCCGGAACCTGCCTCCGTTCTTCCCATTTACTGTCCTGAACGGTAACAAACAGTATCGTGCCGTACGACGAGGAAGATAGTTTCATTGCGTGTGTCAACCGCCGGATGGCATCAGCAGCGCCGGTATCCGTCGGGTGAAAACGCCACTGCTGCCCGTTCGCGAGCCGGATGCTCGTGCAGGACGCTATGGGTTTACTCTCGATGGGCATGACAAGTACTTTTTCTGTAGCAGGGGATATTAAGTGAACGTGTTGAGTCCCGGAAGTATTTCCTCTACCAGTACCGGGTAGGGGGACAGGTGGTCATATTTTGGAGAGGGGGTATCGAACACCCATATGCGGTTCTCCTGCTGGAGTCAACCAAATGATGGTTTGGCGCTGTTGCGCTATTCAGGTAAGGAGAAGTGTAAAGATATTTATTTATGTTATAAGAAATCAATTGTTGTTTTAGTGTTTTATAAGAGTGGCTAAATTGAACGACAAATCAAAAAAATCCTGCGTGCAAATAAAATACTCCCCGCCGCGTGCAGTCAGGATGGGCGACTTATGTGAGGGGATAGGAGCAAGTTGTCAAGGTGGCAGTAACGCTACCGGTGAATGTGACTATAGCGGCAATCATGCAACTGGTCCTTATCCCACCGATTGCAATTTGAATGGAAATAACGCTACGAGTAATTGTTTTCAAAGTGGAAACACCGCCGGATATCAATGCTTTTCATCTGGAAGTTCTCCTTTGTTCTAGGAAAACCTACGATGGTGATGACCAGTCTCAATACGCTGAATGGCTCGTGGCTACCGTAACGCCGGCAGATCCCTGTGATCTGGTAACCAGAGAATTAACCAACATTCTTGTTAACGAGATTTTTTCGGGGTTACTTGTGACGCAGTAAAAAAAAGTCAAATTCAGGCTTACTTTTTTCCTTATCGCAGGGGCGTTTCGAGAACGGGTAAATCCCTGTGTATGAAAACCTGTTATATCGGCGTTCAGGATTCTGTCGAATGGTCTGTAATCTGTCTGATGTGACAACAATTGCCGATAGGGCGGGGCGTTTCAACCCCCTCTCCATTTATTACGAACCTCCGGTTCCATCTACACAATTTTGAGTACTAAGTCCAGATAACTCCCAAAATCCTGCCCAAGATTGGTCATCTTCACAACCCGGGGGCATCATAGACAGGCTTCTGCGCGTCAGTTGGATTGGTTGTATCGTGTTTAACCATACTCTTACTCATGACTTCTCTTCGGTCTGCAAGGGATATAATAATTGTCACCCTGCCCTGCGATTGGATGCCGGCAGCGTTTCGAACAATCAACCGAGGGAGGAGGAGGGATTTATCCCCTTACTCGGCTTGTGGGGAACACGCCCTGCCGTGCAGCCTCATCACAGAGCCGTGAGGGAGCGACCAGTTTACCGCAATAGCCGTAGTTGTTTGCCACACACCCGGTCCGGCAGGAGCGGGCATGAATGCAGGAACCGCAGATGCCGGGGTAGTCGCTGACGTTCTGGAGATCTTTTCGGAGCCCGAGAATCACCGGATTATTGAGCCAGATCTCCCGGATGCTATCCACTCCGAGATGCCCGTACACCAGATCGGGAATGGTCTGCCCGATCCCGCAGAGGGCAATCTCACCGCTCCCGAGGATGCCGAGGATCCCCGAAACCCCGCAGTCGCAGTTCTTCCCTTTCGTCCGCCAGAGCTCGGAAAATGGCGTAAGGGCAGGTGGCATCGGCAGGATCACCGGGATCGTTGCCTTCGGGCGGAGTTCCTCGTTCACGTACCGGGAGAGTTCAATATATTCAGTAGAGTCCAGAGCCTCGCCGCGTTCGTGCATGTTGATGCCTCGTCCAGTACGGGTCACCGGATTGAACTTCACCGAAGCCGCCTTGTGTGCAACAGCAAGGCTTACCAACTCTTCCATCTGGTGCCGGTTGCCGTGATGGACTACCATGATCACCTGGCAGTTAGTATAGCCTGCTTCAACGAGGAAGTCCAGCCCGCGGAGGGCAGCATCATAAGCTCCTTTCACGCCCCGGAACGCATCGTGCTCCGCAGGAATCGGGGAGTCAAGACTCACCGAGATAAAGCTCACTTTGGATTTTTCCTTGAGAAAGTGCGCCATCTCGTGCGTCATCAAGGTGCCGTTCGTCTCCATGTTCATCGAGAGTCCCTCTGCGGTGAGCATCTCGACAACTTCTTTGAACTGTGGGTGGAGCATCGGCTCGCCACCGGTCAGTTTCGCGCTGGACAAGCCTAAGGTCTTTGCCTCGGTAACCGCATCCCTGAGTGCCACCGGATCAATGGTCTTTCCCGGCAAGGGTTTGCCACCGGAAAATTCCGGGGTAATCCAGCAGTGACGGCAGCGGAGATTGCAGCTTGCCGACAGGTAGAGATAGTTCTTCAGGAAGGTCACAGAGAGTCATAGGGCTATGTCTCCCCGGAATAAACGCGGAAACATGACTGGGGATCGGTGCCGATCAATCTGCCGCTCTTTGCCATAATCGATGCCGGGCAACCGCCGGCACAGAACCCGGTATACCGGCAGTCGGCACATTCGGGAAGTGCAGACAGTGGGATATCCCGCCTTCGGCGAACCGCATTGATCGCCGGTGATGTGAGCCATGCCTCTTTTAAGGAATGCATCCCGATAACACCCATCGTCAGTGTCGGGAGCATATTGCACGGTACCATCGTGCCATCGTGTAGCACCGCCATCTTTGAAAAGACGCCGCCGCATGAGCAGAGCGTCCCGCGCCCTGGTGTCCCAGTCTCCCCGTGTGAAATCTTCTCCTCGATCTCCCTCACCATCTTTGCACGGGCAAGCGGACCGGCGGCTGCCCCGATCCTGCCGCTATACTGTACGTTGAGCTCCGTAAGAGCCTTCATTGCCTGCCGCCGTTCCTCTTCTGAAAGCATAATATTCTCGCCGTTGCAACGGGCAGTTCCCATCGCCTCGGCTTCATTGGTGGAAAAGCCGGAAAGCCCGATATCATCGATGAGAAGTTGTGCGATCTTTTCAAGATCATTGATATTGTGGTGGTTCAAGGTCACCCGCACGGTTGCAGGAAATTTCGCCTCAACAAGAAGCTGAAGCCCACGGATAGCCCGGCTAAAACTCTTATGTGGGCGGGAAAGGTCATGGATATCCGCGCAGGACCCGTCAATCGAGACCTGGATGGAGTCGAGCCTGAGCCGGCGGTTGCCTTCGGAGAGGGATGCGATGACGTCTTGTGTGACGAGCGTCCCGTTTGAAAGGATACTGTACCGCATCCGGTTGGCAATCACACCGTCTATAAGGGAAAAAATATCGGGGCGGATAAAGATCTCTCCTCCTGAAAGGCATACCCTCTGGACCCCGAGCCCCCCGAGTTCACAAAAAAAATCCAGCCACCGTTCAGTCGGAAGATCAATCCGGGTAGTCATACTGTCCGCATAAAAACAGTATTTACACGAGAGATTGCATCGCCCGGTAAGGGATAAATCTACGGATTTCGGTGCCTGAAGAACCCCTTTTGGCGGAACCGTTAGGTCCGCGTACAGCGGGTGCTCCGGCATTACCCTATACCTCCGATACAAAGTCCGGGGCAAGATCCGTAACAAATGTTTCAATGTCCTTTCTCACCGATGCGTGATCCGGACTATTGGCAAAAAACTTGGTTATATATTCAACAATCTCTTCAACCGTGCGGGGCTGGCTGATAAAATTCCAGATAACAATGCCTGAAGGGTTGATCAACAGGGTATTGTCAGTATCAGCATTGAATAGGAGCGCCCCGTCATCCCCCTCAATCCTGCACGAAACAACCGGGCTTACAATAATTTTTCCGTCAAGGCAGATGCCCAACGGGTTTGTATTTTCCAGATCGTTGGCAGTTCCAGTATTCTTCTTTTCAGGTTTCATTCTGGTATCCCCATGCAGCTTTGGTATTATTTACAATGATCATCCAAGTGACTCTTGACTTCATATCCGATGAAACCATCTTCTGAAAGAGTCACAAGAAGCGCTGCAACATCATCCTTAACCGTATCCGGTACATTGTTAAAACTCTGGCAGACGATCTCTGCAATTTCATCGGGATTGCGTCGCCCGTCGATCAGGTTCCATACCAGCGCACCCGTCCTGTTGAGGGAAATTGCCGCACCTGTATCACAGTTTACCATCACCCGCCCGTCATCTAGCCCGTCCCGGGATACTATTGACGGGTTAGCCACTGGAATTTTTGCCAGAGTAATCCTTTCCATACCTTTCACTGAAATTATTAGATATATAAAAATTTAAAGTCAACAGTCCTAAACAGAGATCGAAAATAACCTAGTATTTGTAACCGGATTACCGCAAATTCCCGGAACGGGCAGGTATCCGTTGAGGGAAAACCGTTCCTGACAAACGCCGTTCTTTGATAGTTCCTCATCCCGGTCACCCGTCATCAAGGCACCATGATTCCCATTCCCCCCAACAGCTCAATCTCGAGCGAGATCGTATCCATGAAGACTGCCATATTCCGGGCCATCCACCTGGTCTTCACCCATGCACCGGGCCTCACCCTCCTCACCCTCCTGCTCATAGTGATCCAGGGACTCCTCCCGCTCGCCGCCCTCTATGTCATGAAACTGATCGTCGATACAATCACCGCGGGAATTGTCTCTGCCGACAAAACCCCGGTTGTTACCCAGATCCTCCTCCTTTTATGCGCGGCAGCGGGAATCGCCCTCTTAATTGCGATCTGCCGGGCGGTTGCTAGCTACACAACCGAAGTCCAGTCACTGGTTCTCACCGATATCATCACAGACCAGATCCAGGAACAGTCCATCCGCCTCGATCTTGCCTACTATGAAAACCCGGCTTACCATGACAGCCTGCACCGTGCCCAGATGGAGGGACCCTCACGCCCCGCGAAGATCGTTAATGACATCGTCCAGATCTGCCAGAACAGCATCTCGGTCTGTGCAATCGGGGGTATCATTCTCGCGTTCTCACCAATCGTTGGCATTGTCCTGATCGGTGCAGCCATTCCGGCAGCACTCGTCCGCGTCTGGTATTCCCGGAGATTATACGAACTGCGTATCCGGCAGACCGAAGCGGAGCGGAAGAGCCGATACTACCACCTGATGATGACCGATACCTGGCATGCACGGGAGATCCGCCAGTTCGGTCTTGGGTCCCTGTTCCGGGAACGGTATCGCATGCTGCAGAATTCCCTTCGCACCGCCCGGCTGGCGATCTCCCGTTCGCGTGCGATCGGGGAGACCCTGACACAGGGACTCATCACTGTAGCAGTATTTGGGTCTTTTACCGTCATTGCACTGATGGCAGTCAATGGTACAATCTCGCTTGGCGACCTTGTTATGTTCTTCATGGGTTTTCAGCTCTGTATCGGGTACACCCAGTCCATCTTCGGAAGCATGAACGCCCTCTATGAAGACCAGCTCTTCCTGCGAAACCTTTTTTCCTTTCTCGATATGGAACCACAGATCGCAGTCCCAAAAAACCCCGTGCCGGTCCCTGCACCCATTGAAGAGGAGATCCGGTTTACGGATGTCACATTCACCTACCTCGGTGCTGCAAGACCTGCGCTCTCAAACGTAAACCTCACCCTGCACAAAGGAGAGATCATTGCACTCGTTGGTGACAACGGTGCAGGAAAAAGCACATTTATCAAACTCTTGTGCCGGCTCTATGACCCAGTACATGGTACAATTGCAATAGATGGGCTGGATCTGAAAAAAATTGATCCGGAGGACTGGCGCCGACACACCACAGTCCTGTTCCAGGATTATGTACGGTACCATCTCAGCGCCCGGGAAAATATCTGGATGGGGAATGTCAGTCTACCATCAGACACCCCGCGCGTTGAATCTGCTGCACATGAAGCTGCTGCAGATATAGTTATTAAAAAACTCCCAGATACCTACGCATCCCTGCTGGGAAAACTCTTTGCCGGTGGACAGGAACTGAGCACGGGAGAATGGCAGAAAATCGCCCTTGCTCGGGCATTTTTCCGTGATGCTGATATTGTCATTCTTGATGAACCAGCCAGTTCTTTAGACGCGCTAGCAGAAGCAGAAATTTTCCACCGGTTCCGGGAGCTAGTCAAAGACCGTACTGCCATCCTTATCAGCCACCGGTTTTCAACGGTTCTTCTCGCCGATCATATCTATGTATTTGACTTGGGGAAGATCATCGAGCACGGTACTCACTTGGAACTGATGTCACAGAACGGTCACTATGCGGAGATGTTCCGGGCACAGGCAGAACCGTATAGACAATAAGTCCGTTACCTGATATTGGTTGAGGAAAAACAGACCATCTCAATTGGGGATGGTAGGAGATTGGTTTCTGAATTGTCAGGAATTATCAGTATGTATTTGTCATAGTATACCATAACCTGGTGAGAAAACTCCAGTTATCACAGTAATATCGGGTATTGTGAAGCAAAATAATCTTGGCCTGTCAATGCTGTATCAATATTTTAAAAAACCTTGACCACCGGCGGAGGTGTGCTAGGGGTATGTCTGTCGGGGAAGAGGATTTGCGGTAATTGATCAGCAATTGCGAGGGAGGAATGATAAGCCGGTACCCGCAACGGAGTTTCTCGCGGACTCCAGATCGCCCCTGAATGAGGAGATACACCTCTGAGTACAGGGATCTTTGGGGCGTAGATGAATATTTTATAAGCCGGATCTCCCGCTCATTAGGGGCAGGCCATGTAGAGAAATCCCCAAATCCCTCTGGCAATTCACATCCTGTCCATATACCGGCAGCGGTAAGTGCGAGCTCCATAGGGATCCTAATATGGTGCTCAACCGTTTTGTGGCTGAGTTCTTTCCAGTCATCAGCAAATATAATCTGCCTCATCAGCTGAGCGGTATCGTATACCCAGTCTAGTCTCATTGATCCGTGCTGGAATACATTATGAAATGCGAGAAAGAGGAGATGATCGGGATGACTGAACGTATCACACGAGAGGTCGCTGGACCTGACGGGGATACGTCGTGAAAAAGCGTCATCAAGCCACCCCAAAGGAACCATATCGAAAGCCATGTCCGTCACCCAGTGGAGCTCGACAGGTAACCCTTTGCCCGGGGGCTTATAGACGTCATGATGCTGTTCGAAAGATATCTGGTGTGTTTTGGCAGGACACACGTATCCCATTTTTTCCAGTACTGCCTCTGCTGCAGGCAGGTTGTGTGGCTGGACAAGCAGGTCGATATCACTGGATTGCCGGAGTGCCTGATCAGGGTAGACGGTACGTGCAAGCGCCTGTCCTTTTAAGAGAATAACAGGAATCCCGGCATCCTTCAGGGCATCAGTAACAGCCTGAATTTGCCTTCCTGCGAGTAGATTCCGGGCCGCAGCGTACAGGAGTACCCGGTTCAGGTACGCCATGATCTCCGGTGGCGGCTGGCAGTCTTCCGGCCAAGTACGCAAATGGAAGGCAATGATGGGAAAGATCATGTGCGGGTGCAACAGAGCGAGAAAATTGTGCCACTCATCGGGAGAAAGATCAGGAGGTTCCCGGGGCGTATTTCTGATCGCAGAGATGAGGTAGATAAGAAGATCATCCGGGAGAGAGAGCAAGGCATTCGGTGGATTACCGGCAAGAGGGAGATGCTTGTGGAAATTTCTCAGCTCATCTGGTAAGGAAATTAGCGCAGATTCATTGTGATAAGTAAATGTCGATGTCCACATTTGTTATCCATTATCCTGAATCAGAATAATCCCCATGACATTTCATCGTAAACGTAACGATGGGGATTGCCTGAAAATTTTCAATAGAATGGTAAGGGGCAATTGACATTAAGATATGCGATCCCCTCATTAAGCACGCTGATGCATAATCTGGATAAAATAAAGGTTATTCATCAATTGATTTGTCTGTTAAATATAAACAAAAAGGAAGAATTCCACGGCTGAAATAATCGTTTCAATGCGTTTTTAAAAACTGTTGACGGGAAAAAATCCCTGAACACTCGCACGTGTTTTCAAAAGTTCTTTGTAATTTTTCTTAAGGTATATCGCAAGATCTTTTTGCAGTTCAAGGACATACAATAACGTTTCGTTGGATCTTTCTGGAAATATTGAGCCTGTCAAATTAACAATTTTACATAAGAACCTATTGCAAGGACAATGTTCTGATTTTGTCTGTAAATAGAGAGGTTTGCGCGGGCTCATATGATAATTTCACTATCCTGAAAGATGCGATATTAATGTTGTTCAACGTTTTGGGGGATTGATTGGACAGGCTCTACATAGTGTCATAATTTTTTAGGTATGACAAACGTTTTGAGAAATGTTTTTGGGCGGGTGCTGTCCTCAAATCAGACGAACATAATATCTGACAAAAACAGAAACTTTTGTCGCTATGTATAGATGAAGTATTAATTTTAGCTTCGTCGTAATAATCGAATGAATTCACAGTTAACGCAGTTAATCAAAATCCTCTATCCCGTGAACTCGCTATGAGTATACAACCAGAGGATATATTCAAAGTTGTTGATTGAATCACAACCAACAATTATCGTGTGAATAGCATTGATTGATGAATAGACAAGTTCAGAAGCGTCTGAAATAACAATAATACACTCACATCATCTCACCAGACAACACTTAAGTAATAATAAATGTATGTTTCTTTACGTATGGAAGAACAATATCAGGATATTGTTATTGGATTTATAATTATTATACTAGTTTTTAACACAATGGCAATATTTACCCTCCTATCAGAGAACTCTCAATGCAATTCTTTAAACCCCGTCAACACAACAATAGGATCCAGTCCGGAGACAAATAAAACGAACCTGTCTGCAGTTTCACCAGCCAGTACCATTACCCCCCCGGTAAAGACTGAGACACCCCCTCCTACACCAACACCGGTCCCTTCACGAAAAGGGTATATGAATATTTTTTACATGCAAAATAAGGAATTAGATACATCATTGCCACCGATTTATCTGAATCTTGTCACTCCTCCGCTCATTATATATTTTGATGTCAAAGCGTTGAATACCACCGATGTTAGAGCAGTAGATTATAAACTGATGTCCACAGAATACCATGTGTTTACCAATGTCACCCGCCCCTATGAGGATGCGAGATTTCTAATCACGGTAATAGATAGCGATACAAACCGTGTGGTGGCTGAAAACGGGTACGGGGAAGAGTACGGACTCCAATCTCCACAGACTATGGTGTTAAGAGAACAGGGAAATTACACGATCCGCATCTCCGGCATGTACATCAGTACAACAATTGCTATGGAAATACCTCGGGGGGGGGGAACTTCCTCATAAATAAGTAATTAACGACTATTGATCAAAAATTTGGGTAATCTATCCTCCGGGTGAATTGCGTATCCCCCATCATTCCAAACCTCCTGTCTCCCTTTACTTATTCGGGGCCCAGCCAGATCCCATTACCTATTCTCCTGCAGGTAGATCCGTCGCATAATCTATCCCGCACATGAGGAGCCCGGGATTTTTCTTGACCGGGCAGGTGTTATGTAAAATGATATCGTGTCCTACTTGTAGAGTGCCACTATTTCCGTCCGTTTGTTGACAGAGTTTATATCCGCTTTTTAGCCGCGAGCACCCATACGGTGCTCCTGAATGTGGTCCGTTGAACACACCGTCTTTAGCCCCCCACAATCCACTCAAAAAGTGAAAATGGCCCGGAAAATGTAAATGAGGATTTCGAATAACTGGCATTAATGAAGAAATGACTCAAACACTCACGACGGGGAAAATGATACAAAATTCTGAAAATCAGGGGTTTTTCGAAATCCTCAAATATATGCCCGGCAGGGTTATACCCACATGGTCCCGTGCTTGGAGACCCGTGTACCCGGGTACTACCTGCGCGAGTGCTCCTTTTTGCTTCATCGTACATGAAAGCACCGATTTGCTGGCTGGTAGTCATGGGCGGGATCGCTTTCCTCACGGATACCCCTGATTGAAATCTAAATTACAGGAGATGATTGCTCTTAATAACGTGATCTATTTGCAAAATTTGGTAATAATATACCATCCACCAGACAAACAACATCAATGCTTTTTTCAAATTAGAGAATGATGTATTAAGGAGACCATTATTAAAAAAAGTTGGAGTAGTGGTCTGATTATTAGATACCCCCGTAGTGTAGCGGTCAATCATGCAGGACTTTGGATCCGGCGACACCAGTTCGAATCTGGTCGGGGGTATTTTCTCTTAAAAGCACCATCCATTTTATAT